>NZ_JBEYTW010000022.1:0-105799 GCF_040643275.1 Spirillospora sp. NPDC047418 | reverse complement strand
TTCTTGCGTCACAACTCGAAGATCATCGGGCGGCTGTCCTGCGTTACGAACCGGCCGCTACCAGCTCAAATCACGATCTCGGACTGCCGTACTAGCGCCGAATGGCAGAGTTGAGGGGTGCGGGTTCTGATCCTCGGGCCGTTGGTCGTGACGGACCAGGGGCGTGATGTCGTCGTCGGCGGGGCCCGGTTGCGGGCGTTGCTGGTCCGGTTGGCGCTGGAACCCGGGCGGACGGTCGGAGCCGAGGCGCTCGTCCAGGCGTTGTGGCCCGAGGGCGGTCCTGGCGTGCATGCGTTGCAGGCGCTGGTCTCGCGGTTGCGGCGGTGCCTGCCGGACGGGCGGCTGCGGTCGGTGCCCGGTGGTTACGTCCTGGACGCCGAGTCCGTCGATGCTCCGGAGTTCGAGCGGTTGGCCGGGGAGGGCAAGCGGGCGCTCCGGGACGGGGACGCCGAGGCCGCGGCGAAGCGGTTGCGGGAGGCGCTTCGGCTGTGGCGCGGGGACGCGCTGGTCGATGCGGCCGGGCTTCCCTTCGCGGACGCGGCGGCCGTCCGGTTGGAGGCGCTCCGGGTCTCGGCGGTCGAGGATCGGGTGGCCGCCGAGCTGGCCGCCGGGGGAGATCCCGCGCCGCTGGTCGCTGAGCTGGAGGAGCTGGCGGCGCTGCATCCGCTGCGGGAGCGGCCCCGGGCACTGCTCGTCGAGGCGCTCCACCGGGGCGGCCGGTCGGCCGAGGCACTGGCGGCCTTCGAGCAGTTCCGGGGCGTGCTGGCGGACGAGTTGGGCGCCGATCCCGGCGAGGAACTGCAGGACGCCTACCTGACCGTCCTGCGGGCCGCCCCCAGGGAGCGGGCGCGCGGGAATCTGCGGGTGCCGCCGACCAGCTTCGTCGGCCGGGAGAGTGAGTGCGCGTGGGTCGCGCGGGCGCTTTGGGACGGGCGGCTCGTCACCCTCGTCGGGCCCGGCGGGGCGGGCAAGACGCGGCTCGCGACGAAGGTCGGGGACGATCTGGCGGGGCGGTTCCCCGGCGGGGTCTGGCTGGTCGAGCTGGCCGCGGTCCATGATCCGGCCGACGTGCCCGGGGCGGTCGCGGGCGTCCTCGGGCTCCGGGACGGCACGCATCGGCTGGTCGAGGCGCTGTCCGCCGACGAGACGCTGATCGTCCTGGACAACTGCGAGCACGTCGTGGACGCGGCGGCCCGGCTGGCGGACGAGCTGCTCGGCGCCTGCCCCAGCCTGCGCGTCCTCGCGACGAGCCGGGAGCGGCTCGGCGTCGGCGGCGAGGCGCTCTGCCCGGTTCCGCCGCTCGAAGCCCGCTCGTCCGCCGAGCTGTTCGCCGAGCGGGCGGCGGTCGTCCGGCCGGGATTCGCGGCGGACGAGCAAGCCGTCGAGGAGATCTGCCGCCGCCTGGACGGGCTGCCGCTCGCGATCGAGCTGGCCGCCGCCCGGCTGCGCTCGATGTCCCTGGAGCAGCTCGCGGCTCGGCTGGACGACCGCTTCCGGCTGCTGACCGGCGGGAGCAGAACGGCGCTGCCCCGGCATCGCACGCTGCGCGCCGTCGTCGCCTGGAGCTGGGACCTCCTGGACGAGCCGGAACGCCGTTTCGCCGAGCGGCTGTCGGTGTTCTCCGGCACGATCACGCCCGAGAGCGCGGCCAAGGTGACCGGCGCCCGCGATTCCCTGGAACTCCTCGATTCGCTCGTCGACCGCTCGCTTCTGCAGGGCGTCGACGGGCCCGAGCCGCGCTTCCGCATGCTGGAGACGATCCGTGAGTACGGGCTGGAGCAGCTGGCGGGCGCGGTGGAGATCGGCAAGACGCGGGACGCGCATGTCCAGTGCTTCCTTGAGCTGGCCGAACAGGCCGAGCCGCACCTGCGGCGTCCCGAGCAGCTGGCCTGGATCCGGCTGCTCACGGCGGAGCGCGACAACCTGCTCGCCGCTCTGCAGCACGCCGTCGACGAGGGCGACGCGGAGGCGGCCGTCCGGATGGGTGCCGCGCTCGCCACGTTCTGGATGATCCAGGGCGACCACGCGGAGGCGGCGCGGCGGCTGCGGCTCGCGCTCACGGTTCCGCGCCCGCGCCCGGTGCCGGGCGAGGCGGCGGCGCTCGGCGGCTACGTGTTCAACACCGTCATGGCCGGGGGCGACGCGCGCGACGACCCACTGATCGGCGAGTACACGCCGACCGGGCAGCCCGTCGCCGCGCCGACGGGGCAGCCCCTCTCCGCGCCGACCGGGCATCCGCTGGGTGCGCTGATCGAGCCGGCGGCGGCGCTGCTGAACGACGACCCGGCCGGTGGTGTCGCGGCCATCGACCGGCGGCTGCCCGAGGACGATCCGTGGACGCGCGCGGCGCTGCACCTGATGCGCGCCATGCTCAACGGCAACCAGGGTGAGATGGGGCAGATGCGCGCCGACATCGCCGTGGCCCAGCGGGGGTTCCGCGAGGCCGGGGAGCGGGCCGGGCTGGCGCTAGCGCTCACCTTCGCGGCCGGGGCGCAGACCGTCGACGGGCACTTCGACGATGCGGTCGAAGCGCTGGAGGAGTCCATCGGGCTGCTGCGCGAACTGGACCAGGACGCCGACACGTCCATGCAGCGGGTGATGCTCGCCGTCGCGCGGGCCTACTCCGGCGACGTCCGCACGGCGCGCGAGGAGTTGGCCGCGATGGTGGCGCCGGGCGCCGCGACCCCGTCCCGCTACCTGGTGCACGTCCGGATCGCGCTCGGCGACCTCGCCCGGCACGCCGGTGACGCGGACGGGGCCGCCGAGCACTATGCCGCCGCCCGGCGCGACCTCGACCGCGTCCCGTCCTACCCGCAGTTCGGCTCGCTGCTGGAGGCGGCGCACGGCCAGATGGCGATCGGACGGGACGACCCGGCGGCGGCGCGCCGGCACCTGCGCAGGGCACTCGCCCTCGCCGTCGACGGCCCCGACATGCCGATCGCCGCCGTCGCCGGATATGCGATCGCCCGACTGCGCGCCGCCGCCGATCCGGGCGCGGCGGCCGAGGTGCTCGGTGCCGCGTCCGTCCTGCGGGGCGCGCCCGACGCGTTCAACCCCGACGTCGCCGGCCTCACCCGCCGCCTCCGCCGCGACCTGGGCGGACGCGCCTACCGCGCCGCCTACGACCGGGGCCGCGGGCGGGACGTGAACGGCGCGCTCGCCCTGCTGGACGATCAGCTGCGGCGCCGGTAGACGGCGACGGCGAGCGGCCCGAACACGACCAGGAACCCCGCCGACCACAGCAGCGTCGCCGTCGCCGGTTCCGCCACCGGCCCGCCGATCAGCAGGCCCCGCGAGGCGTCCACCGCGTCGCTGACCGGGTTGACCTTGACCCACGCCTGGAGCCAGCCGGGCATCGTGTCCGCCGGGACGACCATGTTGGTGCCGAACGCCAGCGGGAAGATGCCGAGGAACGCCACCGTCTGCACGATGACCTCCTCCCTGATCAGGACGCCGATGAGCACGTTGGCCCAGCCCAGCGCGAAGCCCAGCGCGGTCGCCAGGCCCGTTGCCGCCAGCGCCGACACCACGTCCGTCTGGACGCGGAAGCCCATCAGGTAACCGGTCGCGAACAGCACCACGGCCGCGACCACGTACCGGACCATGTCGCCGAGGACGATCCCGACGAGCGGTGCGGAACGTCCGATCGGCAGGCTGCGGAACCGGTCGAAGACCCCCTTCTTGATGTCGGTGTTGATGCTGAGCCCGGTCGCGAGCATCCCGGCGAGCAGCATCGTCATGACCAGCACGCCGGGGAACACGTACTGCAGGTACGCGCGCGTCGAGCCGGACACCGCGCCGCCGAACAGGTACACGAACAGCAGCAGGAAGAGGATCGGCATGAACAGCGCGTCGCTCAGCACCCCCGGGCTGCGCCGCGTCTTGGTCAGGCTCCGCCCCGCGAGCAGCAGGCTGTGCCGGGCGAGCCGGAAACGCGGCCGCGCGACCCGCCGGGCGCCGGATTCGAGAACGATGTCCGTCATGCGTGCTCCCTGGGGAAGGGCGGCCTCCTGGTCGACGTCGCTCATGCCGCGGCCTCCTTCTCGTCCGTGCGGTGGCCGGTCAGGGTGAAGAAGACCTCGTCCAGGCTGGGCAGCCGCAGCGACAGTTCGGTGACGCCGATCCCGGCGGCGTCCAGGCGGCGGACGGTCTCGGTGAAGTCGCCGTCCCCGTCGACCGGCACCGAGACGACGTCCCGGTGCGGCGGCTCGACCTCGCGTCCCGACACCGCGCGCAGGATCGCGGCGACCTCGTCCAGCCGCCCCGGGTCGCGCGGCCGGACGATGATCGTCTGCCCGCCCGCGATCCGCTTCAGCTCGGCGGGCGTGCCGGACGCGATCGCGGCCCCGCGGTCGATGACGGTGATCTCGTCGGCGAGGGCGTCGGCCTCCTCCAGGTACTGGGTGGTCAGCAGGACCGTCCCGCCGCCGCCGGTCATCGACCGGATCAGCCGCCACGCCTCCTCCCGCCGTCCCGGATCGAGGCCGGTCGTCGGCTCGTCCAGGAAGATCACGGCGGGCCGTCCGATCATGCTGGCGGCGAGGTCGAGGCGGCGCCGCATCCCGCCCGAGTACGTGGAGACCCGGCGCCCGGCGTCGTCGGTGAGCTCGAACCGCTCCAGCAGTTCGGCCGCCCGCGCCTGCGCCTCCGCCTTCCGCATGTCGAGCAGCCGCCCGATGAGGACGAGGTTCTCGGTCGCGGTGAGGTCCTCGTCCACGGACGCGTACTGCCCGGTGAGGCCGACCAGCTCCCGCACCTTCGCCGCGTCGCGGACGACGTCCAGCCCGCAGACCTCCGCCCGCCCCGCGTCGGGACGCAGCAGCGTCGCGAGGATCCGTACCGCGGTCGTCTTCCCCGCGCCGTTGGGGCCGAGGACGCCCAGCACCGTTCCCGGCCGCGCCGCGAGCTCCACCCCCGCCAGCGCGGTCGTCTTGCCGAACCGTTTGACCAGGCCCTCGGCCTGAAACGCGTAATCCATGCCCCGGAGGCTGCCGGGCGCCGCTCACAAACCGCTCACACGCCGGCGCCCGGCCCCCGGACCCCTATTCCAGGTCGAACTTGACCTTCTGCCCATCGATCGAGGTCACCCGGATCGACACCGGCCCGACCTGCGCGCTCTCCCCGTTCGCGATCACGGCCGGCGCGGACCCGCCCGCCGACACCGTCATCCCCTCCGTGGAGATCTGCGAGACGGTGACGTCGACGTCGTTGACCTCCACGGTCTGCCCGGCGCCGCTCACGGTCACGTGGCACTTGCCGTTGACGCACCGGTGCGAGGTGCTCTGGCACCCACTGAGCAGCAGGGCGCCACCGACCGCGAGGACGGAGATGACCGGCACTGCACGCTTCACAAGAACCCCCCATATCGAACCGAACTCGCAGATATCGATGCGCCGCCCGCCCGCCCGGTTCCACGCCGAACTGGCACGAACCGGACACCCGACATCCCGAACTCGCCCCCGGATGGCGGCGTCCCGTCCGCGTGTCCGGCAGGCGCCCCGTCCGCGGGTCCAGCGGCGGTCAGGCGGGGAGCAGGGCCTCGTGCCACCGGGCGGTGTCGGTGTACTGGTGAAGCCACGCGATCCGCCCGTCGGCAACGCGCCACAGGTGGACGAACTCGGCCTCGTAAGGACGTCCCGTCGCGCGGGCCGTGCCCCGGTAGCGGCCGGTCACCACCACGAGCCCGTCCTCCGTCTCATGCCAGGTCTCGGCGTAGGGCGCGGTGTCGTACTCCGCGAAAACGGCGCCCCATACACGGGCGAGTGTCTCCTCGGGCCCGTGGAATGCCCCGCCGGCGCCACATGGCAGGCCAGGCGCGGTATGGGCCTCGAACCCGGGATGCAGCAGAGCGAGGATCGCGGCGGCGTCCCGCGCCTGAGCGGCGGTGTAGAACCCGGCGACGACGTCCGAGTCGGCGGCCATGTGGCACGCTCCTTTTAGAGATGGTGTTCTAGAATGACACCACTACTAACACGGGAGACGCCCCTTGGGAAGACCGGCCAAGTTCAGCGAGGACCAGGTCCTGGATGCCGCGCTGGCAGTGATCGCCGAGAACGGGCCCGGCGCCGCCACGATCGGTGCCATCGCCGCCCGGCTCGGCGCCCCGTCCGGCTCGATCTACCACCGGTTCGGCTCTCGCGACCTGCTGCTCGCCACTCTCTGGACGCGCTGCGCGCATCGCTTCCAGCAGGGCTTCATCGCGGCCCTGGCCTCGGACGACGCCGAGTCGGCCGCGCTCCACACGCCCCGCTGGTGCCGCTCCCACCTCGACGAGGCCGCCGTCCTGCTGCTCTACCGGCGCCAGGACCTGGTCGCCGAATGGCCCGCCGAGTTCGCCTCGGTGAACCGCGAGGCGGACGCCGCCCTCGACGCCTTCATCGAGCGCCACCCGGACCTCGACCGCGAACGCCTCCTCTTCGCCACGGTCGACGTCCCCTACGGCGCCGTCCGCCGCCACCTCCTGAACGGCACCCCACCCCCATCCACCATCGACCCCTGGATAACCACCACCTGCCGCACCGTCCTCACCCCCTGAGCGGCGCTCCCACACCCACCGCTGCTGGTTTCAGCGGGCTTGTAGCGAGGAATCCCGGTCCTTCAGGGCCGGGAGGAATCGCTTCTGTCGTACGCGGCGCCCCGGCGCCGCTCCGTCTGGGCCCCAGACAACCTAGAGTTTGTAATGCTATAGTCACGGACTGTGAAACTGGTGGTGCAGGTCAAGCTGCTGCCGACGCCCGAGCAGGCGTCGGCACTGGCTGACACACTGCACCACGTCAACACCGCCGCCAACCAGGTCTCGGCCGTGGCGTTCGAGGAGTTCGGGCTGCGCTGCCGTGAACTGCCCCTGCGGAGGCTGTGCTACGGCGACCTCAAAGCGGCCGGGCTGGGCGCCCAGGCCGCCCAGCACGTGATCAAGCGGGTCGTGGACGCCTACACCACCCTGCGGGCCAACATCCGCAACGGCAACCTCGGCGGCCCGGCATCCAAGCGCCGCCGCAAAGCCGAGTCCAAACCCATCGCCTTCCGCACCGACGCCGCCCACACCTTCGACGACCGCAATTTGTCGTGGCAGTTGGACGCGGGCACGGTCAGCATCTGGACCACGGGGGGACGGTGCAGGAACCTGCGGTTCGCCTGCTCTCCCGACCAGGCCAAGATGCTGACCGACCACCGCAAGGGCGAATCGGACCTGATGTACCGGGACGGGAAGTGGTTTCTGCTCGCCACCTGCGACGTCCCCGAACCGGGCGTGTTCGAGCCGGTCGACTGGGTGGGGGTGGATCGCGGCATCGTCAACCTGGCCACCACCTCAGACGGCGACAACCACCAGGGCCGCCGCCTTTCCCGGTACCGGCGGTGGCAGGCCCGCAAACGCGCCGAACTCCAGGCCACCCGCACCCGATCGGCCGCCCGGCGGCTGAAGAAGCGGGCCCGCCGCGAGGCGCGGCACGCCACCCACGTCAACCACACGATTTCCAAGCAGGTCGTCGCCGTCGCGGCACGCACCGGACGCGGCATCGCACTCGAAGACCTGAGTGGGATCCGCGGACGGGTCACGGTTCCACGCGACCAGCGGGCACGCCTGTCGTCCTGGCCCTTCCACCAACTCGGCGCCTTCATCGCCTATAAGGCACGCCGCGCCGGGGTGCCGTTCATCGAGGTGGATGCGGCCTACACCTCGCAGCGCTGCCCGCGCTGCGGACACACCGCCAGGACCAACCGTCCCACGCGGGACCACTTTGAATGTCGCCGGTGCGGTCTCGCTGGGCCCGCCGACGTCGTCGCCGGGGTCAACGTACGCGACCGCGCACGCTCGGCGTGGGTATTCGTCAACATGCCCCAACCCGCCCCCACATAGCGTGGAGGCGGGTGGATGCGACCCGTGACCGCCCCGCCGTAGCGGGCAGTCGGGAGCGTAAACGACGCCCCCAAGGACCGAACGAGCAAGCCCGGTCCCTTCAGGGCCGAGTAGTTGACGACCGTGTTGGACGCGGTGAAGGCGTCGCCGTACTTGGCCGAGGCGCGCTGCTGCGCGAGGCGGACCAAGGGCGGGCGTTCGACGCCGTCCATGCCGTAGGCGCCCACGTCCAGGTCGAAGAGGTCGGTGAGGCCGAAGGCGGCCAGCTTGACGGCGGCGATCTGCTCCATGTTGCCGGTCAGGGCCGACTGGACCACATCGGGACGGGCGGCCAGCGCCTTCAGGGCGGTGTGGGCGCCCGGCAGGACGCGGCCCCGCGCGGCGATCTCGTGGGCGCGGGTCGCGAAGGTCTCGGCCAGGGCCGTCGTGAAGGACGTGAGGAGGTCGGGCGTCGGGTCTATGCCGTGGTGGCGGAGGGTTTCGGTGGTGATGGCGAGGTCGGTGCGGCCGGCCATCGCGGCGACCTTCTCGGGCGGGCCGCCGGTGAGGCGTTCGAACACCGACGCGTAGATGCCCGCGCTGACGCCGCCGGCGTCGATGAGGGTGTGGTCGATGTCCCAGAGCACCAGTGTCCGCACGGACGCATGGTAGGGCGCAAGGCGTGGGAAAGGATTCCGCCGCAGTTCACGCGGGCGTGAAATGCTGGTCACCTGGGTGTGCGCGGTGATCGACCTACGTCCCTGAAGGAGCAGAGCGTGGCCGAGAGGCATCTCGAGATCGAGCAGAAGTACGATGCCGCCGCCGACTTCGTCCTGCCGGAGTTGAGCGGCCTGCCGGGCGTCGCCGCGCTCGGGGAGCCCGAAGTCCACGAGCTGCACGCCACCTATTTCGATACCGCCGACCTGCGGCTCGCCGCCAGCAAGATCACGTTGCGGCGGCGCCGGGGCGGGACGGACGCGGGCTGGCACCTGAAGATGCCCGCCGGGCCGGACAGCAGGCAGGAGCTCCGGGCGCCGCTCGGCCGGCCGCTGGTCGTCCCGGCGCGGCTGGCGGGGCTGGTCGCGGCGTACACGCGGGGCGCCGAGCTGCGTCCGGTGGCGACCCTGGAGACGCGGCGGACGGTCGTCACGCTGTTCGGCGCGGACGGTGCCGAGCTGGCGGAGGTCGCCGACGACCTGGTGACCGGACGGGGCGGCGAGGACGCGGAGCCGCGGCGGTGGCGGGAGATCGAGGTCGAGCTGGGGACGGGCGGGCCCGACCTGCTGAAGGCCGCCGGGAAGCGGCTCCGCAAGGGCGGCGCGAAGCGGGCCAAGTCGTCGTCGAAGCTGGGGCGGCTGCTCGGAGAGGCCGTGGTGCCGTCCGCGGCGGCGGCCGCGCGGGCCGGGGCCCGGTCGCGGATCACCGCGGCCACCAGCAACGGGAAGGCGCCCGCGATCACGACCGGGGAGGTCGTGCTGGCGTATCTCGCCGAGCAGGTCGAGGCGATCGCGCACTTCGACCCGAAGGCGCGGCTGGGCGAGGACGACGCCGTCCACAAGATGCGGGTCGGTGTGCGGCGGACGCGGAGCGCGCTGCGCAGCTACCGGTCGGTGCTGGACGCGGGCAGGACCGTTCCGCTCGGGCCGGAACTGCGCTGGCTGGCGCAGGAATTGGGGGAGGTGCGCGACCGTGAAGTGCTGCGCATGCGATTCCAGGGCGCGCCCGATTTCCTGCTGGACGATCTGGAGAAGCAGGAGCGGTCGGCGTACCGGCGGCTGAACGCGGCCTTGAAGGAGCCCAGGTATTTCGCGCTGCTCGACGAACTCGACCGCCTGATCACCGATCCGCCGCTGGCCGCCGAGGCGGGCAAGAAGGCCCGCAAGGAACTGCCCGGCCTCGTCACGCGGGCCTGGGACCGGATGGCCAGGGAGTACGCGTCGATCAGGACGGCCGGCGATCCCGACACGGCGCGCCACGAGACCCGCAAGGAGGCCAAGCGCGTCCGGTACGCCGCCGAGCTGGCGGTTCCGGTGCTGGGCGTCGCGGCGAAGCGGGTGGTCGAGGACGCCAAGCGGATCCAGGGCGTGCTCGGCGAGTACCAGGACGGCGTCATCGCCATGGAGCATCTCGCGGCCGCCGCGAAACGCACGAGGGTTCCGGCGGAGGCGTTCACGCTCGGCGTCCTGTACGGCAAGGAGGAATGCGACGCGACAACGGCCCGCGACCGGCTGGCGACGACCTGGTCGCGCACTCTCGGCCCGTCGTTCTAAGGGCTGTGCCGCTCCAGGGCGGGCAGTGCTGAATCGGTGAGGTGGGCGACCCAGAATTCCGCCTTGCGGAGGCTCGGGTCGTCCGGGACTTTCTCGCCGAGTTCCTTGCACAGGCCCGTGACGAGTTCGGAGACGATCTCGCCGTGGGTGCACACGACCATCGGAGTGCGCGCCAGCGCGAGCAGCCGTGCCACGGACGCCTCCGGGCCGGTGTCGCCGACGGTGAACGCCGCGTCCGTGCCGATGGACGCCCGGGTCAGGCGCGCGTAGGGCAGGACGGTCTCCAGGCACCGCGCCGTCGCCGAGCTGATCACCCGCAGCGGCCCGTAGGCGTGCAGCAGACCGGCGAGGGCCGCGGCCTCGCGCCGTCCCGTGGTGTCCAGCGGGCGCAGCGAGTCGGCCTCCCGCCACGCGGTCTTCTCGCCCGCGGACGCGTGCCGCAGGATGACCAGCGGCGACGTCCGCGAGGGGCCGCGCAGGAACTCGTGGAGCAGGTCGATGTCGTGCCGGTAGCTGAGCCGGGCCTCCGTCTCGCCGGCCGGCAGCCAGACCAGCTCGTCGACCTCCTCGTTCGGCGTGAACGCGCTCGACGCGACCGGCCGGGCGGCCCAGTAGTCGACCTGCTTCGTCCGCTCGCCGATCGGGTACCGGCTGGTCGGGAGGCGGCGGCCGAGGCGGGCGACGATGCCGGTCTCCTCCTCGATCTCGCGGACGGCGGCGCGCAGCACGTGCTCGCCCCGGTCGACCTTCCCCTTCGGGAACGACCAGTCGTCGTAACGCGGACGGTGGATCACCGCGAACTCCGGCCCGTCCCGCGGCCCCGGCCCGTCCCGCCACAGCACCGCGCCCGCCGCGTGGACGACCTCAGCCATCGACCGTCCTCCACCGGCGGCTCTTGACCAGGTGCGTCTGGATGTCGAGGAGCGTCTCGCCCGGACGCGGCCGCGCCCGGGTCCAGGTGCCGTCGCCGGCGAGCGCCCACGCGTGGGTGCCGGGCTCCATGGCGCGGTCGAGCAGGGCGAGCAGGTCGTCGCGCTGCGCCCGGTCGGTGACGGTGACGAGGGCCTCGACGCGGCGGTCCAGGTTGCGGTGCATGAGGTCGGCGCTGCCGATCCACACCTCGGGCTCGCCGCCGTTCTCGAACGCGAACACCCGCGAGTGCTCCAGGAACCGGCCGAGGACGCTGCGCACCCGGATCATGTCCGACAGGCCGGGCACGCCGGGACGCAGCGCGCAGATGCCGCGCACCCAGACGTCCACCGGCACCCCGGCCCGCGACGCCCGGTACAGCGCGTCGATGATGACCTCGTCGACCAGCGAGTTGCACTTGACCCGGACCCGCGCGGAATGCCCGGACCGCCGGTTGTCGATCTCGTGCTCGATCCGCTGGACGAGCCCGGACCGCAGGCTGTTCGGCGCGACGAGCAGCCGGTGGTAGGAGTTCTGCCGCGAGTAGCCGGTCAGGTGGTTGAACAGGGCGCTGACGTCCTCGCCGACCTCGGGGTCGGCGGTGAGGAGCCCGAAGTCCTCGTAGAGGCGGGCGGTCTTCGGGTGGTAGTTGCCGGTGCCGATGTGGCAGTAGCGGCGCAGCTGGCCCTCGTCGTCCTGCCGGACGATCAGCGCGAGCTTGCAGTGCGTCTTCAGCCCGACGAACCCGTACACGACGTGGCAGCCGGCCGTCTCCAGCTTGCGCGCCCACGCGATGTTGGCGCGCTCGTCGAACCGGGCCTTCAGCTCGACGACGACCACGACCTGCTTGCCCGCCTCGGCGGCGCTCATCAGCGCGTCCACGATCGGGGAGTCGCCGCTCGTCCGGTACAGCGTCTGCTTGATCGCGAGGACGCGCGGGTCGGCGGCGGCGTCCTCGATCAGCCGCTGGACGGTCGTGGTGAACGAGTCGTAGGGGTGGTGGACGAGCACGTCCCGTTCACGGATGGCGCTGAAGATGCTCGCATCCTCGGGCAGCGCCTCCTTCGACGGCACGAAAGGGGGGTACTTCAGCTCCGGGCGGTCGAGGTCGGCGATGGACGCGAGCCCGCCGAGGTCGAGCGGCCCGACGACGCGGTAGATCTGCCCCTCGTCCACCGACAGCTCCGACGTCAGCAGCTCCAGCACGGCCGCCGAGATCGACTCCTCGACCTCCAGCCGGACGACCGGCCCGAACCGGCGGCGCAGCAGCTCCCGTTCGAGGGCCTGGAGCAGGCCCTCGCTGATGTCGTCGTCGATCTCCAGGTCCTGGTTGCGGGTGACCCGGAACGCGTGGTGCTCGACGACCTCCATCCCGACGAACAGCTGCCCGAGGTGCGCGGCGATGACGTCCTCCAGCGGCGTGAACCGGTCCGGGGACGCCTCGATGAAGCGCGGCAGCAGCGGCGGCACCTTGACGCGGGCGAACATCGTCGCGTCGGTCTCCGGGTCGCGGACGATCACCGCGAGGTTCAGCGACAGGCCCGAGATGTACGGGAACGGGTGCGCCGAGTCGACGACGAGCGGGGTGAGGACGGGGTAGATCCGGTCGCGGAACAGCCGCCGCAGCCGCTCCTGCTCGGTCTCGGCCAGCTCGTCCCAGCGCAGGATGTCGACGCCCTCCTCGCCGAGGGCGGGGCGGATGCCGTCACGGAAGCAGGACGCGTGCCGCAGCATCAGCTCGTGCGCGACCTCGCCGGTGCGTTCCAGCACCTCGCGGGGCTGCCGGCCGCTCGCGGACTGGACGGCGAGCCCGGTCGCCATCCGGCGCGCGAGGCCGGCGACGCGGACCATGAAGAACTCGTCCAGGTTGCTGGCGAAGATCGCCAGGAACCGGACGCGCTCCAGCAGCGGCAGGCCGGGGTCCTCGGCGAGTTCCAGGACACGCTGGTTGAATCTCAGCCAGCTCTCCTCCCGGTCGAGGAAGCGGTCGTCCGGCAGCGCTTCGGAGTGAACGGGGAGCTGTCCTGGATTGACGGTCATGCCCTAATTTTCCCTGACCAAGATGAACGGCGGTCGAACTCGGAGGATTCACCGAAGTATCAGACACTCCGATCATGCCCCGGGTTCCCGCTGATCATGCGGTATTTTCCGGGCCCCGCCGGACGGCCCGGCGGACGGCCCGCCGGACGGCCCGGCGCCGCCCGGCGCCGCCCCCGCCCGGCCGCTACGTATCGCCGCCGTCCAGATGCGCGATGTGCGCGGTGTCCGCGCGGTCGCCGTGGTGCAGGGTGGACGCGCCGAAGCAGGCCAGCGCGACGATCACCGCGAGCCAGGCGACGACGCGTCCCGCGCGCAGCCCGTAGCCGCAGGTGATCCACAGCAGGTGCAGGCCGAGGCGGCGCAGCGGATCCCGCTCGCCGTGCCGCCGCACCTCCAGCGCGCCGTACCGGAAGTCGCGGGCGAGCCCGCCCCGGCCGGAGTCGGCGGTCGCGCGGGCCAGCTCCAGGTAGAGCGCCCGCAGCCGGTCGTCGTCGGCGGCGTCGCCGGTGCCGCGGGCGAGGTCCTCGGCGAGCACCGCGCGGCCGTCCCGGACCCAGGGCCGCAGCGTCCGCCGGTTCGGGACGGTCGCGAACGAGCAGTCGCCCGCGATCACCAGCGCGTCCGGGCGGCGCAGGCCGAGGAACCCGCAGCCGCTCAGGTCGACGTCCGCGAGGTGCAGGCCGGCCGCGTCGACCCGGCGCAGCGACGCGACCCGGACGGCCGCGGGCCCGGCCGGCGGGGCGAGCCCCTGGATCGGGCGGGGCAGCGACCGGACGGACGCCGGGCCCTCGAACACCGCGTCCTCCAGGTCGAGTTCGGCGTTCCGCAGCCGGAACGCGGCCTCCCCGCGCACGACGACGCCGCGCGCGGTGACCCGCGGGGCCGCCGCGTGGACCCGGAGCCGGCCGTGCACCGTCGCGTCCGACAGCCCGATCCGGCCGCCCGCGACCAGCGGGCCGAGCGCCGCGCCCTGCCGGAAGCGGGTCCGCTCGAACCGGGCGTGCCGGGCCACCTGGACGCGCTTGAACGAGACGGGCCCGCGGAAGCACGCCGCCTGCATCGCCGCGTCCCGCCCGAAGGAAGCCCGGTCGAAGCAGGCCGCGCCCATGAACACGGCGTTGCGGAACGAGGCGTCGGCGTGCCAGCGCACCTCCCCGTACAGCGCGTCGCCGGTGAACACGGCCTCCTCGAACGAGGCGTACCGGTGGAAGCGCGCCTCGTGGAACGACACGTTCCGGCCGAACCGCGCGCCCCGGAACGAGGCGTTGCCGAAGAACCGCGCGTCGTAGAACGAGACGCCGCCGAGGAAGCAGGCCCCGTCGAACGAGCTGTCGCCCTCCACGCAGACGCCGCGCAGCACCGCGTCGGACAGGAGCACGGCGCCGTCGAACCGCGCCCGGCCCAGGTGGGGGCGGCCGTCCGGACCGGTGACGGCGTCCAGCACGGCGTCCAGCAGCCACGCCGGGACGGTGACGCCGCGCAGGTCGAGGTCACCGCCCGGACGCAGCGCGCCCGTGAACTCCGCGAACTCGCGGGGCCGCAGATGGGCGGGGCAGCCGCCGTACCGCCCGGCCGCGCGTCCACTGCATCCGCGGACGGCCGAACATCGGGGCCAGAACACCGCCGGAGGGGAAGGCTCGTGAGAGGTCACGGTCTCGTTCTACCCACGCCGCCGCGCCGAGTGAAGGTCTCCCCGTGGCCAGGTACGTGCGACCCCGGCGCCACCCGGCCGCCCGCCGGAACGCGTTTTAAAGGCGGGGCTTGTTTTGTCAGACCCTTGCGTAATGATTTGTGTTATGAGCAGAGACACCCATCCGGGGGTGCAGTGCCCGCACTGCCAATCGCATCTCGCGCTCGTCCCCGTGGTCGGAAACTCCGTGCACCCCGTCACCGCGCCCGTGACCGTCCCCGTCCTGCCGATCGCCGCCAAGGAGGAATGGCAGCCGCCGCCCGTCGCCGAGGTGCTCGCCGTTTACGCCGGCCGCGCCAAGGACACGGTGACCGCGACCCGCGGCGCCGCCAAGGTAAGGGAAAGCCTCAACCGCGCGAAGGCCGCCGCCGCGCAGCGCCAGGCCGCGCAGAAAGCGGCCCGCAGGACGCCCAAAAGCGCCTGATCACATCTCGGCCACTAACGCCGGGAAGGGACGGCACCGCGGCCGGCGCCGTCCCTTGCCCAGTCGTGTCAGCGCGGGGGGGCGTCCGTCCATTCCGTGGTGACGATGACGGTGGAGTCCACCGTCCGCCCGGCGGGGATTCCCGTCCCGGCCGCCGGCTTCAGCACGATGTTCTCGCTGGCCAGCGCCGTTCCCGAGGACAGATCAATGATCATCTGGTGGCGGACGACGCCGCGGCTCGTCTTCTCGTCCACCGCGATCGCGTTTCCCGTCCGGCCCTGCGGGTCCGTGGCCTTTCCGACCGATCTCACCGCCGGGAGTGCGGCCAGCATCCGGAACGCGGCCGCCCGGACCTCCGGCTTCACCGGCATGTCCATCACCAGGCCGCGCGCCACCTGGTAGAGCCATTCGTCCGACGCCATGGGCTGGTCCGACTCGGTGCCGTGGCCCTCGTACCAGCGCATCAGCTCGGCCTTGAGGCGCTTCGCGTCCGGCGGCAGCGACCGCAGATCCTTCATGGTCACGTTCCGGCCCAGCCAGAACACCTTGTCCCCGTCGACCAGCGCTGCGCTGCTCACGTCGGGACGGCCCGGAGCGGTCTTCACCGTGAACGACTTCAAACGTCCCGTGCGCGGTTTGGTGTTGGGCGGCTTCGGCACTTCGATCTCGAACGCGGCCGGCGATCCGGCGCGCCGCCACGCCGCCGTGTCCGCCGCGGTGGCGGGCTTGGCGCCGAGGTTCTGCTGGAGCGTCCAGCTGTGGACGCCCGGCCGGCTCGGCGTCCAGGTCTCCGCCCTGTCCCGGACGACGACGCCGTAGCGGTCCGCGCCCGTCCCGACCATGTAGAGGTGGGACGAGACCGTGGCCTGATGCCAGTACGCCCGCACCGTCTCGGTCTGCCCGTCCGCCTTGACCGCCGCCGCGAGCAGCACGGCCTTCGCGTCCAGCACCGGCTCGGCCCCGCCCGCCCGCGGAGGCGTGGCCGGTCCGGCCGGGTTCCCGCCGGTCGTGACGACGGCCGCCGCGACGACCGCGCCCGCAGCCACCACCCCGGCCAGGCCCAGCCCCCACACCGGCCGCACCCGCCGCCGCCCCGACTCAACCCGCGGGCCGGCCGGAGTGCTCGCCGAAGCGCCCGCCAGACTGCTCGTCGAAGCGCCCGCCGGAGCGCTCGCCATGGCGCGGGTCAGTTCCGCGCGCCGGACGTCCTCGTCGACCGGGGCGTCCGGGTCCAGTTCGGCGGGCCTGGCCTGCCGCAGGGTGTGCAGTACGTCCCTCATGACATCTCCTCGCTGATGATCCCCACCTGCCGCCGCACCCCGCCGGGTTCGCGGTCGTCCGCCCTCTCCTGCTCCTGTCCGGCGGCGCGGAGGAGGCGGCGGCGGGCGCGGTGCAGCCGCACCCGCAGCGCGGCGGGTGAGCAGCGGACGACCTGCGCCGCCTCGCGGGGCGTCAGCCCCTGCCAGGCGATCAGGATCAGGACCTCCCGGTCCTGCTCGGGCAGCGTCGCCATCGCGCGCAGGACGGCGAGCCGCTCCGCGACGTCCTCGGCGATGTCGCCGGCGGGACGGGCGGCCGACCGCCCGAGTTCCGCCGTGAACGACTCGCGCCGCACCCGCGCCCGGTGGCCGTCGCGCAGCACGTTCCGCGCGACGCCGAGCAGCCACGGCAGGGCCGGGTCCGGGACGTCGGCGAGCCGCCGCCACGCGACCGCGAACGTCTCGCTGACCACCTCGTCCGCGACCTGCCGCCCGGCGCGGCCGGCGGCGTACGCCCACACGTTCTGCCGGCAGGCGTCGTAGATCGCGGTGAAGCGCTGCTCATCGGGATTCACACCGCGTCACCGCCCGTCCCTTCGCCGCTGTCGTCCGACACCGCATCTCCGTCCGTCCAGGTGTTCATGTCACGAGGTAGTGGCCGGACGAGCGACCTTGTTACACCCGAATCACACCGTTACACCCGGTCGAGGAAGCGGGCGATGAGCGGGGCGATCTCGGCGAGGTGGTCCTCCAGCGCGAAGTGGCCGGTGTCGAAGACGTGGAGTTCGGCGTCCGGCAGGTCGCGCAGGTAGGCGCGGGCGCCCGGTTCGGGGAAGAACATGTCGTTGCGTCCCCACACGATGAGCGTGGGCGGGGTGTGCTCGCGCAGCCAAGCCTGCCAGGCCGGGTACCGCTCGACGTTCGTGTGGTAGTCGAAGGCGAGGTCGAGCTGCGGCCTCGTCCGTCCGGGCAGGTCGAGGAAGTGCTGGTCGAGCGTCCAACCGTCGGGGGCGATGAGCGCGGGGTCGCCCGTCCCGCCCTCGTACTGGCCGCGCGTGGCCGGCAGGGTCAGCAGGTCCCGGACGGTCTGCTCCGCACCCGCCGTGCCGGGCCGCAGCGCGATGAAGTCCCGCGCGCCCGGCGACAGGCCCTCCTCGTAGGCGTTGCCGTTCTGGACGACCAGGCCCGCGATCCATTCGGGATGCCGCTGCGCCAGCCGGAAGCCGACCGGCGCGCCGAAGTCGAAGACGTACATGGCGAAGCGGTCCAGGCCGAGGCGTTCGACGAAGCCCTCCATCACGTCGGCGAGGCCGTCGAAGGTGTAGCGGAACGTCCCGCCGGCCGACGCGGGCTCCGGGACGTCGCTGTGCCCGAACCCCGGATAGTCCGGGGCGATCAGCCGGTAGCGGCCGCCGAGCACGTCGATCAGGCGCCGGAACTGGTGGGACGCCGACGGGAACCCGTGCAGCAGGAGCAGCACCGGCGCATCGGCGTCGGCGGGCAGCGACTCGCGGTAGAAGACGCGGATCCCGTCCACGTCGACATGGCGGTGCGCGGTGCGGGCAAGGGATGGGATCGTCATTTCACATGCCTCCTGGCATCAAGGATGCATTAGTCCTAGCTCACGATGATCTAACGTGTCAACGGCCCGATGTAGCATTAGGCCCATGACCGACCCCGTGCCGCTGACCGGTGAGCCGCTGGCGCTGGACCTCGTCAACACCCGTCCGGCCGGCGCCGACCTCATCTCGACCGTGGACGGGCTCGCCGCCTGGCTCGGCCTCGAAGGCGACCGGGTGCCGGCGCCCGAGCCGCTCACCGCGGCCGACCTCGCGCCGGTGCACGCCGTCCGGGAGCACGCGGCGGTCGCGATCGGGCACGCGCGCCGCGCCGTCCGCCCGCCCGGCGAGGCCCTCGACGGTCTCGCCGAGGCGCAGCGCCGGGCCCCCGCGATCAGGCGGCCGGTCTGGGACGGCGCGGCCGTCGCCCTGCTCGCCGAACGCCGCGGCGGCTACGGCGCCCGGCTCGCCGCGCACCTCGCCGAGGCGGCCGCCGACCTGCTCGCCGACCCGGCGGTCGGCCGCGTCCGGGAGTGCGAGGCGGCGGGCTGCGTCATGCTGTTCCTGCCCGCGCACCCCCGCCGCCGCTGGTGCTCCGCGGCCCGCTGCGGAAATCGGGCACGGGTCGCGCGCTACTACGCGCGGCGCAAGTAGGTTGTGGTGCCAGAGTCGCCGTTTCGGGTGTTTGCTGTGCATTCGTGTGATCGCGTGCCTCTAATATTTGCTCGACGACAACCAAAACCCTCCGCCTGATCACCCGGTTGCGCCGGACCGAAGGAGCTGAGACATGGCCGCGATGCACAGTCGCGGTGCGGAGCGGCTCCTCGGCGTGGCCGGCTCCCCGCACCTCCTGCTCGTCGAGGACGATCCGGGTGACGCGTTCCTGTTCGAGGAGCTGCTCACCGAGGCGCAGCCCGGCCTCCGGATCACCGTCGCGACCACGCTGCGGGAGGCCCTCGACGCGCTGCGCCCCGACATCCAGTGCGTCATCGTCGACCTGTCGCTGCCGGACGCGCAGGGCCTCGACGCGCTCCACCAGGTGCGCACCCACGCGCCCGCCACCGCCGTCCTCGTGCTGACCGGCCTCGCCGACGCCCACGTCGGCGTCGCCGCCGTCGCCGCCGGCGCCCAGGACTACCTCGTCAAGCAGGACGTCGACGGCGCGCTGCTCACCCGCGCGATCAGCTACGCCATCGAGCGCAAGCGCGCCGACGAGTCCGAGCGGCAGCTCGTCGAGGCACGCGCGCTGAGCCGGGAGAACGCCCGGCTGGAACGCGGCCTGCTGCCCGTCCCGATCCTGCGCGACGGCACGTTCCGGCACCACACCCGCTACCGGCCCGGCCGCGACCGGGCGCTGCTCGGCGGCGACTTCCACGACACCGTGGAGACCGCCGACGGCGCCGTCCACGTCGTGATCGGCGACGTCAGCGGGCACGGCGCCGACGAGGCGTCCCTCGGGGTGCGGCTCCGCATGGCGTGGCGGACGCTCGTCCTCGCCGGGCACACCGGGCCGCGGCTGCTGGACACGCTCGACGCCGTCCTGCAGCACGAGCGGTGGGCCGAGGAGATCTTCACGACCCTGTGCATGCTGACGATCGCACCGGACCGGCGCGGCGCCCGGATGTACCGGGCCGGGCACCCGCCGCCGCTGCTCTTCGCGCCCGGCGGCGTCACGGCCGTCCCGGACGAGCCGTGCGGACCGGCGCTCGGGCTGATCCCCGGCGTCGAATGGCCCGCCCTCGACCTCGACCTCGGCGGGTCGTGGGCCCTGCTGCTCTACACCGACGGGCTGATCGAGGGCCATGACGGCGACGGGTACCTCGACCTGTCCGGGCTGGTCGAGCTGGCGAAGCGGGCGCACGGCGAGGGGCAGCGCGGCGACGTGCTCATCGACGGCCTCATCGCGGAGGCGGAACGGCTGAACGGGGACGTCCTGTCCGACGACCTCGCCGTCCTGCTGCTGAGCCGGGGCGACGCCTGATGCCCGCGGACCACCCCGCCCCGCAGCCCCCCGACAACGCCCCGAACGCCGACGGCACGGAGGAGGCGGCGGAGCGTGGTGCTGAGCTCGGTCGGCAGTTTCGGCTCAGCGGGCCGGCCGTCGTGCTGCCCGCGGCGGACATTCCCGAGGGGCACGGGCTGGGCCGCGTCCGGCTCGTCCGGATCTACCAGATCGGCGCGCTCGTCCTCGGCCTGCTGCTCCTGCTCGCCTTCGCGCAGGCCGGGACCGCGCTGCACGGGGACAACGAGGCGCGGGACGTCCTGATCAACAAGGTCGACCCGGCGACCCTGGAGCAGTTCCGCCTCTCCACCGCCGTCACCAACCAGGACACGGCCATCCGCGACTACGCGCAGGACGGCCGGGCCGAGCACATCGACCAGTACCGCCAGGCCGTCCGCCAGGAGGCCGACAGCGCGGACCGGATGCGCCGGCTCCTGTCGGACGTCGCGGGCAGCGGGGACGTCGAGCGCCTCCTCGACAAGGCGACCGCCGACTCCCGGGCGTGGCGGGCCGGCTTCGCCGACAGGATCGCGGCCGGTCCCGGCGGCGCGGGCGTCGACCCCGACGAGAGCCGGGAGGCGCGGCGGCTGCTCAACCAGGCGCGCGGCGACATGACGCCGCTCCAGATCGGCATCACCGAGCTGCACGACCGGGCCGCCGCGAAGCTGCGGTCACGCGCGAGCGCCGCGCAGTGGTCGACCATCGCCGCGCTCATCATGGTCGTCGTGGCCGCGCTGGCCCTCGCCATCCTGCTCCGCCGGACCGTGCTGACCCCGGTGTCCTCGCTGACCGGACGCGTCCGCGCCGTGTCGCAGGGCGACTTCGGGGCCCCGCTGGACGTCCCGGGACCGGCCGAGATCAACGAGCTGGCGGTCATCATCGACGCGATGCGCGACCGGATCATCCGGCAGTGGCGCTACAGCGAGGAGAAGACCCGGCAGCTCAACGAGCAGACCGAGGAGCTGCGCCGGTCCAACGCCGAGCTGGAGCAGTTCGCCTACGTCGCCAGCCACGACCTGCAGGAGCCGCTGCGCAAGGTCGCGAGCTTCTGCCAGATGCTCGAGCGCCGCTACGGCGACCAGCTCGACGACCGGGGGAAGCAGTACATCGCGTTCGCCGTCGACGGCGCCAAGCGCATGCAGGCCCTCATCAACGACCTGCTGACCTTCTCCAGGGTCGGGCGGATGACGCAGCACGAGGAGTCCATCGACCTCGCGGCCGTCGCCCGGC
The DNA here is from genome assembly GCF_040643275.1 of Spirillospora sp. NPDC047418. Classification (NCBI taxonomy): domain Bacteria; kingdom Bacillati; phylum Actinomycetota; class Actinomycetes; order Streptosporangiales; family Thermomonosporaceae; genus Spirillospora; species Spirillospora sp. NPDC047418. Next base: position 84,579 of record NZ_JBEYTW010000022.1, on the reverse strand, counting down.
AGGCCCTGGACAACCTGGCGGCGCTGACCGAGGAGACCGGCGCCGAGGTCGAGCTGCGCGACCTGCCGGACGTGCCCGGCGACCGCGCGCAGCTCATCCGGCTCTTCCAGAACCTCATCGGCAACGCGATCAAGTTCCGCCGCGACGGCGTGCCGCCCCGGGTCGTCATCGACGCCCGCCGCGACGGCGACGAGTGGGTGTTCGGCTGCGCCGACAACGGCATCGGCGTCGAGCCCCGGTACGCCGACCGCATCTTCCTGATCTTCCAGCGGCTGCATCCGCGGGACGAGTACACCGGCACGGGCATCGGGCTCGCGCTCTGCAAGAAGATCGTCGAGTTCCACGGCGGCCGCATCTGGCTCGACACCGGCGACCGCGGCGACGCGCCCGGCACCACCTTCCACTGGACCCTGCCGGTCCGGCCGCACCCAGACAACGGAGACGACACGTGAACGAAGGCCCGCGCCCCATCGAGGTCCTGCTCGTCGAGGACGACCCGGGCGACGTCCTGCTGACCGTCGAGGCGTTCGAGCACAACAAGGTCAACAACACCCTGAACGTCGTCAACGACGGCGAGCAGGCGATGGCGTTCCTGCGCCGGGAGGGCGAGTACGCGAACGCGCCCCGCCCCGACCTGGTGCTGCTCGACCTCAACCTGCCGCGCAAGGACGGCCGCGAGGTCCTCGGCGAGATCAAGGCGGACGACGACCTGCGCCCGATCCCCGTCGTAGTGCTGACGACGTCCGAGGCCGACGAGGACATCCTGCGCAGCTACCACCTGCACGCCAACGCCTACGTCACCAAGCCGGTCGACTTCGAGCAGTTCATCTCCGTCGTCCGGCAGATCGACAACTTCTTCGTCACCGTGGTGAAGCTGCCCCGCTGACCCGTCGGCCCACTGGTCAGCCGCGTCCGGTCCAGTCGATGCAGACGATCACGGCGTCGTCGACCGGGCTCGTCCCCTCGTGGTACTCGACGAAATGGCGGGTCATCGTGCGGACGGCCTCCGGCGGGTCCTGCAGCCGGGTCGCGCGCAGCGCCTGGCCCAGCGCGGACCGCCCGTAGGGGACGCCGGACGGGGACTCGGCCGCGTGTACCCCGTCGCTGACGACGACCAGCCGCTCGCCCCGCCCGACCGTGAACTCCTCGGTCGTGTAGCGGGTGTCGCCGAACATCCCGAGCGGCATCTGCGCGTCGAACCCGATCCCGTCGGTGGCGCCGCCGCGCATCCGGTAGACCCGCGGCGAGCCCGCGTCCACCACCCGGACCCGCCCGGTGCCGAGCCCGAACTCCATCAGCAGCGTGGCCACGTGCCGCTCGCCGCGGTGCCGCGCGTACAGCGTCTGGTCGGCGAGCGCGGCCTGCTCGGCGATGCCGGCGCCGGACCGCCGCGCGTTGCGCAGCGCGCTGATCCCGAGGTGGGTGAGCGCGGCGGCGTCCGTGCCCGAGCCCATCCCGTTGCTGACGGTCAGCGTGAGCGTCTCGGCGGACACCGACCAGTCGAAGTTGTCGCCCCACACCGCGTAGGCGGGTTCGAGCTGGCCCGCGAAGCGGAACTCGGCGGCGTCGTAGGCGGGCGCCGGCAGCAGGTCCCACTGCATCTCGGCGGCGAGCGTCAGCCGCGTCCGCCGGCGGAGCCGCCGGTACAGGTCGGTGCCCTGGTCGGCGATCTTCAGGGCGCGGGCGAGGACGGCGGCGAACTCCTCCAGCCAGCCCGGCCCGCCGCCGGGGACGCGCACGGTCAGCACGCCGAGCCGCTCGCCCTTCACGGTCAGCGGCAGGTGGACGGCGTCCTTCTCCGGGACGGTCCGCTGCGCGGCGAACGCGTGGCCCTGGGAGGTGTTGTCGACGGACACGTCGCCGTCCCGCACGCCCCCGGCCGTGCGGACGAGGTGCGCCTGCCGGTAGTCGATGAGGAGGACCTCGGCGGCGGTGGCGCCCGCGTGCCGTTCGAGCAGGCCGGTCACGGACTCGATCAGCTCGTGCGGCGGCGCGGCCCAGAGCGCCTCCTCCAGCGCGCCGGGGCCGTCATCGTCCGCGGGTTCGCCGTGCATCGCCGTCCTCGCCGGGAAAGGCGCCGGAGCGATCCCGGGGCCGGGTGGAACCGCAGGTCCAGGGATGCCGTCGGCGACATGGTGTGTAACAGTGGAGGGCATGGTGGACACGTCGGGTGAGGGAGCCGCGGACTCCGCGGCGGCCCTGGACGACGCGGCCTCCACCCTGATGAACATCTGGTCGCGGGCCCACAATGCACCCGATGTGCCCGTCCCGTCCACGCAGCTGCGCGCGCTGTTCGTGCTGGAGCGCGGCGCCGTCAACATCAGCAACCTGGCGGGCGAGCTGGGCGCGCTGGTGTCCTCGGCGAGCCGGCTGTGCGACCGGCTGGAGGCCGCCGGGCTGCTCACCCGCGACCCCGGCCGGGACCGCCGCGAGGTCACCGTCCGGCTGAGCGAGGACGGCCGGGCGCTGCTCGACCGGCTCCGGGTGCGGCGGCTGGAGGACCTCACCCGCGTGCTGGCGCTGATGCCGGCGTCCGCGCGCGCCGCGCTGCTGTGGGGGCTCACGGAGTTCCACGATGCGGCCTCCAAACCGGACGACGAGGGCGGCTCCCTCTCCATGCTCGCCTGACTCGCCCGCTTTATTCAGATAAATCGCGACGCTCCGCAAAACGCCTACCAAATTGGCGTTCATCATTCTTTGCAATGGCGACTCGCGGCACGTTTTCGCCATTCCCCGTACGAGCGCCTTCACCACTACTAACATCGCGCCTCATGGCGACCACGAATGCCCCGCGGCGATCCCGCCGCGCCGTCACCGCGGCCGGGCTGCTCCCGGCCGTCGCCGCGCTGCTGCTCGGCGGGTGCGGCGGCTCGTCCGCGCACGGCACGGCCTCCACCGCGCAGCACGGCGGTGCCGGACGGACCGCCGCGGAGGCCGGCGCCGCCGAGGTCCCCGAGGCCACCACGTTCAGCACCGTCTCCGGCGCCCCGAAGGACGCCGCGCCGGACGGCGCCACCGACGGCCTGGTCGTGCACCCGACCAGCGCGGCGCCGGTGCTGGACCGTCCGGGCGGCCGCCGCGTCGCCACGCTCCCCACCACCGAACTGGGCGGCCCCACCTGGGTGCCCGTGGTGGAGAGCTCCGGCGAGTGGCGGCGGGTGCTGCTGCCGAGCCGCCCCAACCGGGCGAGCGGCTGGATCTCCGGTACCGGGCTGCGGACCGCGCACACGCCCTACACCGTCCAGGTCGAACTCGGGAAGCGGCGGCTCACGCTGCTCAAGTCGGGGCGGGCCGCCGGCCGGTGGCGGGTCGCGGTCGGCGGCGCGAAGACCCCGACGCCGTCCGGCCGGACGTTCGTCATGGCCTCGATCCTGCCGCCGGACACGAAGCAGAGCCCGATCGTCCTGCCGCTCGGCGCCCACTCGGCGACCCTGGACACCTTCGGCGGCGGTCCCGGCACCGTCGCCCTGCACGGCTGGCCCGACGCCTCCGTGTTCGGCAAGGCCGTCACGCACGGCTGCGTGCGGGTGCCCACGGACGCGCTGAAGGCGCTGTCGCGCGTGCCGCTCGGCTCGCTGGTGTTCATCTCGGCCTGACCCACGATCTCAACGAACTGGAGTACGACCATGCGTCACAGCCATGCCTTCGCACGTCTCGCCGCGGCCGGCCTGCTCGCCGGCGGCCTCGTCGCCACCGCCGCCGGCCCCGCGCTCGCCACCGGGGGCGAGGGCTCCGCGTACGGGCTGACGGTCACCGGGCCGATCGCCGTCCCGCCGGTGCCCGCCGTCTCCTCCACCACCGGCGAGGTCAGCAAGCGCCTGCTGCGGGAGAACCACACCAAGCTGGTCAGGGCGTCCGCGCTGGACGTCAGCGCCTCCGCCGACCGGGCGCGCTCGTCGGTCGCGCGGCTCGCCGTCCCCACCGCGAAGCTGGCCGCCGACGCCGTCTCCGCGAAGTGCGTGAACGGCCGGGGCAGCGCGAGCCTCGCGGACGCCGTCCTCGCGGGGAAGCGGCTCGACTCCACCCCGCCGCCGAACACCACCATCCCGGTAGACGTGGACGGTCTCGGCCGCACCTCGCTCATCCTCAACAAGCAGCAGCGCACCGCCGACGGCCGGCTCGCCGTCACCGCGATGGAGCTGGCGCTGCCCGGCGGCAAGGGCGCGGTCCGGGTCGCCTCCGCCACCTGCGGGAAGGGCGCCCCCGTGCGCACCCCGGCCGAGGCGCCCGCGCCGAGCCCGGTGAAGCACGACCTTCCGGTCACCGGCTGACCGCGTCACCGGCTGACCCGCGTCACCGGCCCGGCGGGCGCCCTTGCCCGCCGGGCCCGGTCAGCCCGCCAGCGACTTTTCGAAATGCACGACCGCGCCGTTCCGGTGCACCCGGTCGGCGATATGAAGTTCTTCCGTGAACGCCCGCATCAACTGGAGCCCCCGGCCGTGCTCGGCGAGCGGCGGCACCTGCAGGGACTCCCACCCGGTGCCCTCCTGCGCCGCGTCGTCGTCCGTGCCCCCGTCGATGACCTCCACGACACATCTCGCCCCGTCCATCCGCGCCCGGACCTCGTACTCCATTCCGGCGGCGGCGTGCTGGATGACGTTCGCGCACGCCTCCCCCAGAGCGAGCGCGATATCGGCACGGACCTCGGAGCCCACCCCGAGGCCGCGGAGAGAGGCGTCGAGCGTGTGCCGCACCAGCGGAGCGCTCTCGGCGTTCCTCGGCAGGGTCATTTCGAGAACGACCTCCATGCCAATCGCCTCCGTTCCCTCTAGCAGCCAGATTTCCCCATCACCACAGCGGGAAACTCCGACCACCCGAAAACCGCGACACCCGCATATTCACTCCGACTCCGGCGACGCCACGCGATTCGTCCCCACCCCCGCGAGCCCGCCGCCCGTCGGGTCAGGTGGCGTGGTTGAGGTGTAGGCCGGGGTGGGGCCAGTCCTCGATTTTCAGGAGGTGGCCGGTGCTGGAGGCGGTCACATAGGCGGTGCGCATGTCCTCGCCGCCCCAGGTGATGTTGGTGATGCCCGGGTCGTTGTCGACGTTGATGTCCACGAAGCGGACCAGGTCGCCCCTCGGGCTGATGATCGAGATGCCCGCGTGGACCATGGACGCGACGCAGACGTTGCCGTGGCCGTCGACGCCCAGGGAGTCGAAGTTGGTGTAGTCCGCGGCGGTGTAGAGGAAGTTGCCGCCGCCCGAGCCGCCGAGCGACTTGCCGCCCTTGATCTCGCCGGGGCCGGTGACGTCCCACCACCAGACGCGGGCCGTGTAGGTCTCGCTGACGTAGAGGCGCTTGCCGTCGGGGGACAGGCCGATGCCGTTCGGGCCCTCCATGCCGGCGGCGATCATCTCGATGGACGAGCCGTCCGCCTTGGCGTAGAAGAGGCGGCCCTTGTCGCCGGTGACACCGTCGCTCTTGCCGTAGTCGGTGAAGTAGATGCCGCCCTGGGCGTCGATGACGAGGTCGTTGGGGCCGCGCAGACCGTCGGAGTAGAGGGTCTCGACCGAGCCGTCCGACAGGTCGACGGCCTGGATGCTGCCGCTCTCGTAGTCGTCGGGGATGCCGCCGGCGAACACGAAGCCGCCGACCTCGAAGCGGTTGAGGCCGCCGGAGTTGGCGATGTAGACGCGTCCGTCCGGGCCGAGCGCCGAGCCGTTGGGGCCGCCGCCCGTCTTCGCGGCGATGGACGTGGTGCCGTCCGGCCTGACGCGGGTGAGGGTGCCGCGGTGCAGTTCGACGACCAGGACGTCCCCGTTGGGCAGGACGGTCGGGCCTTCGGGGAACATCAGGCCGTCGGCCAGCTTGGTGATCTTCAACTTTCTTCCCTTTCGCGGACGCGGGCGGCCTGCGGCGGTGGTGCCGAGTGCGGCGGCCACGCCGAGGCCGCCGAGCAGGGACCTCCGGGTGAGGCTCATTCGAGCTTCCTGAGGATGCGGCGCGCGGTGCTCTGGATGTGGACCTCGTCGGGGCCGTCGTAGATGCGGGCCTCGCGGGCGTGCCGGTACATGCGGGACAGGGGCGTGTCGTCGGTGAGCCCGGCGGCGCCGTGCACCTGGATGGCCCGGTCGATGACGTTGTGCACCATGCGGGCTCCGACGACCTTGATCGCGCCGATCTCGATGCGCGCCTGGCTGCCCGCGTCGATCTGCTCGGCGGCCTGCAGGGTCAGCAGGCGGGACGCCTGGATCTCGGTGTAGGAGTCGAAGACGTGCTGCTGCATCAGCTGCTTGGCGGACAGCGGCTCGCCGAAGGCGACGCGGGTGCCGAGGCGGGCGCACATCAGCTCGAACGCGCGCTGGGCCTGGCCGAGCCAGCGCATGCAGTGGAAGATGCGGCCGGGGCCGAGGCGGTCCTGGGCGATGACGAAGCCGTGCCCGCGCGGGCCGAGCAGGTTGTCGGCGGGGACGCGGACGTTGTCGTAGTCGACCTCGTAGTGGCCGCCGTCGATGCCGAGGACGGGCGTCTCCCGGACGATCCGGTATCCGGGCGTGTCGGTCGGGACGACGATCATGCTGAAGGAGCGGTGCGGGGCCGTCCCCTCGGGTTCGGTGCGGCACATGACCGTGGTGTAGGCGGCGTCGGCGGCACCCGTGGTGAACCACTTGCGGCCGTTGATGACCCAGTGGTCGCCGTCCAGGACGGCTCTGGTCTGGAGCTGGGTCGGGTCGGAGCTGGCGATGCCGGGCTCGGTCATCGCGAAGCTCGGGGAGACCTCGCCGGCGACCATCGGGGCCAGGTAGCGCTCACGCCAGCCGGGGCTCGCGTACTTGTGCAGCATGAGCGAGTCCTGGAGGGTGAACGTGCCCAGGGCGAGCTGGCCCCATTCGCTGCGTCCCTGCACCTCGTTGACGTAGACGTAGTCGAGGAACGGCAGGCCGCCGCCGCCCAGCTCGGTGGGATGGCCGAGCGCCCAGAGGCCCGCCGCCTTCGCCTCCTCGCGGAGTTGCCGGAGCGTGTCCCGGTCGCCGGCGTTGAGCGCGGGCTCGGCCGGTTCGACGCGCTCGGTCATGAAGGCGTGCACGGCGTCCCGGACGTCCCGGACCCGGTCGGGCACGGGGAACAGCATCAGGCCCCTCCGGACAGGTCGGCGGAGATGTCGCGGTCGCCGTAGCCCTCGGGCGCCGCGACCTCGACGATCGGCTCGGGGCGGTCGTCGAATTCCAGGCGCAGGGCGCGGGACATCGTCGCGTGCATGTCGTACATGCAGGTGATGTAGGTGAGTTGCAGGATCTCCTTGTCGGAGAGGTGGTCGTACAGTTTCTCGAAGACCGCGTCGGGCGTCCGGCCGCCGTCCAGGACGAGGCAGTCGGTGTAGGCGAGGACGGCCCGCTCCACCGGCGAGTAGCAGTCGGCGGTCTGCCAGTGCGGAATGGATTCGATCTTCGCCTCGTCCATTCCGAGGGCCCGCATCTGCTTGCAGTGCTGGGAGAACACGAACTGGCTGCCGCGCGCCCAGCCGGCCCGGCACTGGCCCAGTTCCCGCAGGACGGGGTCGAGGTCGGCGTTCCGGTAGAGCGCGAAGCCCTTGACCGCGTGCCGGAAGACATCGGGGGACTGGGCGAAGACCGTCCACCAGTCGCCGGGCGAGCCGGTCGCGGTGCCGTGGTCGACGGCAGGGTCGCGGTCGGGCCCGAAAAGGCGGTCGTAGAAGAAGAGGATGCGCTCGTCGGTGACTTCGGCGCGGGGTACCTCACGCAGTCGCGGCATGGTGCTCCTTCGGGGCGGTGCGGTCGGCGTTGGTCTTGGGCTCGTGGGAGACGTCGGATGCGTCGAACGTGCGGGTCCAGCAGGCGAATTCGAGGAGGATCCCGTCCGGGTCCTGGAAGTAGAAGGAGCGGACGAACACCCCGTCGTGCAGTTCGAGGGCGACGGTGGACGGGCTGTCGTCGTGGTTCAGGATGGGGCTGACCGTGACGCCCTTCTCCTTGAGCCGCTTGCGGTACTCCTCGAACTTCTCCGGCGGGACGTGGAACGCGACATGGTTCATCGACCCGACCGCGCTGACGAGTTCGCCTTCCTCCGGGCGTCCGGCCGGAGCGGAGATCCCGGGGACGCCGTCCGGCGAGTTCGGGAACCAGAAGAACGCCACGCAGTCTCCGCCGCCGCAGTCGAAGAAGAAGTGCTGGCCCATGTCGCCGGGCAGGTCCAGCGTCTTGATGAGCGGCATCCCGAGGACGCCGGAGTAGAAGTCGATGGTGCGCTTCATGTCCGACGACACGAGCGCCAGGTGGTTGATTCCGCCCAGTTCGAACTCGGTGTTCATGAGACCTCCTTGAATCGGGATCGCAGGTCGCGTTTCAGGACCTTGCCGGCGACATTGCGGGGGAGCTCGCCGACGAACTCGATGCGGCGCGGGACCTTGTAGCCGCCGAGGTGCTCGCGGGCGAACGCGATGACGTCCTCCGCCGCGATCTCCTCGCGCGCCACGACCGCCGCGCAGACGGACTCGCCCCAGCGCGGGTCGGGGACGCCGAACACGGCGGCGTCCGCGATCGCCGGATGCCGGTACAGCACCTGCTCGACCTCGCGGGACGCCACGTTCTCCCCGCCCGTGATGATCATGTCCTTGATGCGGTCGACGATGTAGACCATGCCCTCGGCGTCCCGCCGGACGACGTCGCCGGTGCGGAACCAGCCGTCCCGGAACGCGGCCGCCGTCAGCTCCGGCTCGCGCCAGTACCCGCGCATCACCTGGTCGCAGCGGACGACCATCTCGCCGGGCTCGCCGTCCGGGACGTCGCGGAAGTCCTCGTCCACGATCCGGACGTCGGCGAGGTCCATGACGCGGCCGGCGGCGGCGAGCAGGTGCGTCTCGCCGGCGGCGGCGCGGCGGTGCTCGCCGGTCCCGAAGTGCAGGATGTTGCCGCCCAGCTCGCTCATGCCCATGCCCTGGTAGAAGTCGCAGCCGAGGACGTCCATCCCCCGGCGCAGCACCTCGGCCGGGATCGCGGACGCGCCGTACCCGATCGCCTCCAGCGTGCCGAGGTCGTGGTCCTCGATACCCGGATGCGACAGCAGGAACGCGATCATCGTCGGCGCGAGCCCGGTCTGCGTGATCCTCCAGTCGGCGACGAGCCGCAGGAACGTGTCGTTGTCGTAGGACCCGACGATCCCGACCGTGGCCGCGCGCATGTGGAACACGACGGCCGTGTAGCCGCCGACATGGCACAGCGGGAAGCAGAACAGGAACCGCGTCGCGTCCGGAATGCCCCAGTGCGCGACCGAGCTGATCACGCCGGTGACCAGGTTGCGGTGGCTGAGCATGACGCCCTTGGGCCTGCCGGTCGTCCCGCTGGTGTAGACGAGCCAGGCGACGGAGTCCTCGTCGGGGCGCGGCGGCTCGGTGGCGGGCGCCTTCGCGACCAGGTCGACGTAGTCGTCGTCCAGGTTCAGGACGACCTTCACGGACGGCATCGCGTCGCGGAGCGCGGCCATGGCCTCGACGTACTCGCTGCTCACGATGAGCACCGACGCCTGCGCGTGGTCGACGAGCCCCGCGATCTCGGACGCGTGGAGCCGGTGGTTGAGGAAGGTCAGCGCCATCCCGGCGGCCGGGACGCCGTAGTACAGGTCGAAGTACTCGGGCCGGTTCCCGGACAGGACGGCCACCCGGTCGCCCGGCTCGGCGATCGCCAGCAGCGCGTTCGCCGTCCGCCGGACGTTGTCCCTGAGCTGCGCGTACGTGATCTCGCGGTCCTCGAACAGGACCGCCGCGCGCTCCGGATGCTTGCGCGCCGCGTACTCGACGACGTCGTTGATCAGCATGAACGCCTCGCCATGCGGCCTCCCGGGAGTTGACTTGACAGTCATATCAAGTTGCTCGATGCTCGGATACTGTTCCAGCTGACATCGGGTTGTCAACACCCCGAGGCGAAGGGAACCACGCAGATGCGGGACGATCCCGGCGGCCAGCCGCTCACCGAACGCGGCGCCCGGACCAGGGAGCGTCTGCTCACGGCCGCCCGCGAGGTGTTCGAGGAGCGCGGCTTCCCCGAGACCCGCGTCGCCCACATCACCCGGCACGCCGGCGTGGCCTACGGGTCCTTCTACACCTACTTCCCGTCCAAGGAAGCGGTGTTCCTGGAGGTCGCCGACCGGCTGTTCGGGGACATGACGGGCCACAACCTCGTCCCGCTGGCCGGCCCGACCCCGGCCGCGCGCATCCGCCGCGCCAACCGCGCCTACTACGAGGGCTACCGGCGCAACGCGCGGATGATGGCGATCGTCGAGCAGGTCGCCACGTTCAACGAGGAGTTCCAGGAGCTGCGGCGCAAGCACCGCGCCGCGTCCGTCGCCCGCTCGGCGAAGGCGATCGGGCGCTGGCAGCGCGAGGGGCTCGTCCCCGCCGACCTCGACCCCGAGATGACGGCCCGCGCGCTCGCCGCGATGGTCGACCACTCCCTGTACCTGTGGCTCGTTCAGGGCGATGATCCACAGGGCACCGAGCGCCTGCTCGACACCCTCGACGCGCTCACCGTGCGCGCCCTCGGCCTGCCGTCCTGACGAAGGAGACCCGTGGAGATCGCCGACCGCTTCATCACCGCCATCACCTCCGGAGACGTCGACGCCCTCCGCGCGATCTACGCGCCGGACGCGCGGATCTGGCACAACGGGGGCCCGGGAGGAGGCTCCGAGCAGGCCGTGGACGACAACCTCCGCACGCTCCGCTGGCTGTCGCGCAACCTGCGCGACTTCCGCTACGAGGAGATCCGCCGCGACCCGCTCCCGGACGGCTACGTCCAGCGGCACGTCCTGCGCGGCAGCCTCCCCGACGGCACACCGGTCGAGATGGCCGCGTGCCTGTTCGCCACCGTCTGCGATGACCGGATCGTCCGCATCGAGGAGTACGCCGACACCCGGGGCAGCGACCCGCTCCGCGACCTCGCCGCCGCCCAGCGCGCGGCCCGCGCGTGACCGCCGTGGAGGCCGCCCTCGCGGCCCGGCTGGGCGCGAAGATCACCGGCCTGCGCCGCCTGTCCGGCGGCGCCAGCCGCGAGACCTGGTCGTTCGACGCCGACGACCGCGCCCTGATCCTGCGCCGCGACCCGCCCGGCTTCCCCGACCCCACCGCGATGGGCCGCGAGGCGGCCCTCCTCGCCTCGGCCGCCGCGGCCGGCGTCCCCGTCCCCGCCCTCGCCGACCACGGCGACGACCTGGCCGGCGCCCCCTTCCTGATCATGGAGCGCCTCCCCGGCGAGACGATCCCCCGCCGCCTCCTCCGCGATGACCGCTTCGCGGACGTCCGCCCGCGACTGGCCCGTGACCTCGGCGCGATCCTGGCCCGCCTGCACACGATGGCCCCCGTCCCGGACCTCCCCGACCTCGACCCCCTGGACGCCCTCACCGAGCACTACGCGAACTTCGAGCCGCGCCCCGCCGTCGAACTGGCGCTCCGCTGGCTGGACGACAACCGCCCACCTGCCTCCGCCCGCCGGACGGTCGTCCACGGCGACTTCCGCAACGGCAACCTGATGATCGACGAAACGGGCGTGCGCGGCGTCCTCGACTGGGAGCTGACCCATCTGGGCGACCCGGCCGAAGACCTGGGCTGGCTCTGCACCAAAGCCTGGCGCTTCAACTCCCCGCACCCCGTGGGAGGCTTCGGCTCACGCGAAGACCTCCTGGAGGGCTACGCCTCCGCCGGCGGTACCCCGCCCACCCTGGACGAACTCCACTGGTGGGAGGTCTACGGCACCCTCCGCTGGACGATCCTGTGCCGCCACCAGGCCGAGCGCTATCTGAACGGTTCGGACACGTCCATCGAGTACGCCGTCCTGGGCCGCAGGGTCTGCGAGCAAGAACACGACCTGCTCCTAGCCCTCGGCCTGACCGAACCCACCACCGTCCAAGACCCGCTGGAGACGGCCCAGCCGACCGACACACCCCCACACGACCGCCCCAACGCGCAAGCCCTCATGGACGCGGTAGGCGCCTTCCTCCTCCAGGCAGACCAACCGGACGACCGCCTACGCTTCCACGCCCGAGTAGCCGCCGCGGCCCTGGCGATAGCCCGCAGAGAACTCCTCCTAGGCGACACTCACAAGCGGGCCCACGAGAAGCGCCTCCGCAACCTGAACTGCGAGACCGACACAGACCTGGCCAAGGCCATCCGCGAAGGCACCCTAGACGCCCGCATGGACGAGGTGACCGAAGCAGTAAGAGCCTCCATCATCGACAAACTCACAGTCGCCAACCCCCGCCACCTCTCCACCCCCACCACCTGACCACCCCCACCCGCGCCGGTGGTCGGGAGGCGGGGGCGCTACTGGTCGGTGAGGTGGTACTTCATGCCCATGTGGGAGGGGCGGAAGCCGATCTTCTGGTAGAAGCGGATCGCGTCGGGGCGCTGGCGGTCGGTGGTGAGTTGCACCACCCGGCAGCCGCGGGCGCGGGCCTGGTCGATGGCCCAGGTGATCATCAGCTGGCCCACGCCGCGGCCGCGCTGCTCGGCGGCGATGCGGACGCCCTCGATCTGGGCGCGCTCGCCGCCGGTGTAGGTGAGGCCGGGGATGTAGGTGAGCTGGAGGGTGCCGGCGAGCTCGCCCGCGGACTCCGCGACGATCACGGCGTTGTTGGGGTCCTTCTCGATCGCGGCGAAGGCGGTGAAGTAGGCCTCCGGGATCTCTTCCCCGGGTGTTTCGCGGGTCGATCCGAGGGGATCGTCGGCGAGGAGCCGGACGATCTGCGGAAGATCGGCCACCGTTGCCTCGCGGAAGGTCACTTCTTGATCACGCTGCACACCTCACAGGTTATCCGGACGCTAAGTTGCAACGTTCACGTATGTCTTGTAGTACTACGGGTTGTAGTACTACGTTGAGTGGAGACCACCCCCGCCGAGGAGAACCGCACGGTGGTCTCGTCGCGGCGCAGGGAGAAGCCAATGCACGTCAACGAGAACAACGAGAACGAAGAGCACTGGACCGACCACGCCATCTGCCGTGGGGCCGACCCGGACCTCTTCTTCCCGATCGGCTACTCGGCGGAGCTGCTGCAGGAGCAGCAGGACGCCGCCAAGGCCATCTGCGCGAACTGCCCCGTGATCGCCGAGTGCCTCACGTGGGCGCTGAAGGTCGGTGAGCCCGACGGCATCTGGGGCGGGACGACCCCGGAGGAGCGCCGCTACCTCCGCCGGACGGCCGACGCCCCCGCCCGCAAGCCGCTGCCGGTCATCGTGGTGCGCGGCGACGCGTCCGAGTCGGAACACGCCTCGGCCGCCTAGGGGAGCGCTCGGGGGCCCTAGGGGAGTAGGGCCACCTTGCCCACGACGCGGCGGTTCAGCAGGTCGTCCAGGACCTCGGCCGCCGAGGCGAGCGGCGCCGTGCGGGGCGGCACCGGAGTGAGGCCGCCCTTGGCGACCATGGCGAGGAGTTCGTCCAGGAGGGCGCGCTGGTCGAGCGGGTTGCGCATCGACCAGGCGCCCCAGTCGACCCCCACGATGGTGCGGTTGCGCAGCAGGACCTGGTTCAGCGGGAGGGACGGGATGTCCCCGGACGCGAACCCGATCACGACGTAGCGGCCCCGCTCGCGCAGTGCGCGCAGGGCGGGGTCGGCCAGTGCCCCTCCGACCGGGTCGTAGACGAGGTCGACGCCGCCGTCCGACCAGGCACGGGCCGCCGATTTGATGTCCTCGGTGGTGGGCACCGTCTCGTCGGCGCCTGCGTTGCGGGCGGCTTCCTGTTTGGACGATGTCGACGCCGCGGCCAGGACGCGGGCGCCCATCGCCTTCGCGATCTGGACCGCCGCCAGGCCCACGCCGCCGCCGGCGCCCAGGATCAGCACGGTTTCGCCCGGTTGCAGGTTCGCGCGGTCGCGCAGGGCGAACAGGGCCGTGCAATAGCTCTGGGTGAACGTCGCGGCGCGCGGGAAGTCCAGTTCGTCCGGGATCGGGACGGCGGAGGCCGCGGGAACCGCCACGTGCGTCGCGAAGCCGCCCAGGCCGCACATCGCCAGGACGCGTTCCCCGGACGGCAGCGTCCCCGCGACCTCGCTGCCCGGGACGAACGGGAGCGGCGGCTTGATCTGGTACCGGCCCTGGACGAAGAGGGCGTCCACGTAGTTGACCCCGGCCGCCTCCACGGTGATGAGCACCTGGCCGGGACCGGCGGCCGGAGTCTCGGTGCCGGTGACGACGACCGAGCCGAGTTCTTCACAGATCGCTGCGCGCATCCGTCCACTATGCCGGAAAGGCCCGGTGGCACCTTCCGGACGGTCCGCTCGTTGACGAGTCAAGGACCTTCGGACTTACGGTGGAGGACATGAGCTATACCCCCGACCGGCAGCGGTCCGACGAGCTGGCGAAGCACGGTGTCCGTGCGCTGTCCTCGCTGATCCTGATCGGTTCGATCACCGCGGTGATGTGGGTCCTGGAGGCGTTCGACTACACGACCAACGGGTGGCTCGACCGGTTCGGGATCCAGCCGCGCGACGTGAACGACCTGCCGGACATCTTCACCGCCCCGTTCATGCACGCCGGTTTCGGCCACCTCATGGCCAACACGCTGCCGTTCCTCATCCTCGGGTTCATCGCGGCGGCGCGCGGCATCGCCAAGTTCCTCGTCGCCAGCCTGATCATCATCGTGGTCGGCGGGCTCGGGGTGTGGTTCCTCAGCTCGGCGAACACGCTCGGGTCCAGCATCCTGATCTTCGGGTTCTTCGGCTACCTGGTCGGGCGGGGCATCTTCGAGCGGCGGCTGCCCGACATCGGCATCGCGGTCGCCGTCGTCGCCGTCTACGGGACGATGATCTTCGGCATCATCCCGGGTGATCCCGGCATCTCCTGGCAGGGGCACCTGTTCGGGCTGCTCGGCGGCGTCCTCGCCTCCTGGTTCCTGCGCCGGCGCTGAACCGCGACCGCCCCGGGGCGCACGTGCCCCGGGACGATGCGGGTACTCCCGGCCCCATGGGCTAGTTCGGGCGGACGGTGACGTCGGAGACGACCGCGTCGCGCGGGGTCTCCAGGGCCGCCACCAGGACGCGGGCGACCGTCGCGGGCGCGGCGAAGTCGTCCTCGGCGTAGGAGTTGCCCTCCTGGGCGCGGACCCTGCGCTGCATCTCCGTGGCCGTCCGGCCCGGGTAGACGGTCGTGACGCGCAGGGACGCCTCCTCGGCGCGCAGCGAGTCGGCCAGCGCGCGCAGCCCGAACTTGCTCGCCGCGTACGCCGACCATTCGGGGTTCGCGCGCAGACCGGCCGTGGAGTTCACGAAGACGACGTGGCCTTCGGCGGCGCGCAGCGCGGGCAGCAGCAGCCGCGTCATCTCCGCCGCCGAGACGAGGTTGACCGACAGGTGCTCCATCCACTCGTCGGCCTCCAGTTCGGCGACCGGCGACAGGTGCACCATGCCGGCGGCGTGGATCACGCCGTCCAGCCGCTCGGGCAGCCCGGCCGCCGCGAGGGACGCCTCGATGCGGCGCGGCTCCGTCAGGTCGAGCGGGATCGTCGTGACGGACGCGTTCCGCGACGGCGACCTCACCGCGCCCGGGTCGATGACCTGGGTCGCGGCGTGCGCGCCGGTCGCCAGCTCCTTCGCCAGCCGTTCGAGGCGTTCGGCGGAGCGGCCGGTGAGGACCAGGTCGTGCCCGCGCTCGCGCAGTAGTTCGGCGACCGCCGTGCCGATGCCGCCCGTCGCCCCCGTGATCAGATACGTGCCCATGAAGTCCCATTCTGGTCGATCCCTACCCGGGTGGACGCCCGGGGCGGTGCGTTAGTTCGGTCGCAGTACGCGCGTCACCCCGGCGATCAGCGCCGTGGCCAGCACCCAGCCCGTCGTGACGAGCGTGTAGGCGACCCATCGCGACCAGTTCACCGCGTCGTACGACAGCTGCTGCCCGAACGTGTCCAGCGGGATCAGCAGGTCGAGCGTGTAGATCAGCGAGTGGAACGCGGGCAGCTCGTCGCCCGGCTTGACCGGACGGGGGTGCTCGATCGAGAACACCGTCGTTCCGAGCGCCAGCAGCGCCGCGAACCACGCGAACGCGAGCCACGGCCGGTAGCCGAACCCGACCGTCCAGTCCAGGAGGTGGTTCCACGCCTTGCCGACCGGGTTCAGCCGCCGGCGGCGGGCCCGCAACTTGGCGAGCTGCACCTTCCGTGCGACGTCGTCGGAGCCGATGCTGTGGTACCAGGCGGCGAGCTGCTCGTACGGCTGGAGATGGAACTCCTTGTCCCGCGACACCCAGCTGAGCCGGTCCTTGAACTCGGCGCCGCGCAGCGTCTGGTACGTCATGCCGTTGAGGTACAGCTCGTCCGGCCACACCGACGGATGGTCCATGAGCAGGTCGATCCGGGAGTACGACAGCGACACCCGGCCCTTGATCTTCCCCTCCGGCCACAGCAGCACCTCGTCGGCCTGGATGTGGCTGGCGTGCAGCGCCATCCGCGCCGGGTCGGTCGAGTCGAGCCGCGCCTTGCTGAACGACAGGATCCCGTTGAAGCGGGCGCTGCGCAGCCGGACGGTGCCGAGGGCGGTGAACCCGTTGCTCAGCTCGGCGGCGTCCTCGACCACCATGTTCTGCCCGTCCAGGGCGATCCGGCCGGGGTTGGCGAGGACGGTCCGCTCCATGAACAGGCCGCCGTTCATCCGCGCGCCGACGAGCCGGACACCGCCGGTGATCTCGGCGTCCCGGATGAACGCGCCGACGTCCACGACGAGCCCGCCGCTGAAGACCGCCCACTGGCCGGGATCGGACACCGTGATGCGCGTGCCGTTCATCCGGAGGCCGCCGCTGAGCTGCGCCCGCGGCAGCCGCACCGAGCCCTCGATCCGCGACCCGGACAGGCTGAGGTAGCCGTCCGCGCGGAGCCCGCCGCCGTCGAAGCCCGGCATCCGGCAGCCGGACAGCCGCAGCTGCCTGGTCTCGGCGTTGGAGAAGTCCGGCTCCGCGACGAGGCGGCAGTGCTCCAGCCGCAGCTCGTGCTCGACGGTGCCGCCGGTGACGTCCAGCTGCCCGGTGACGTACGCGCCGCGCAGCCGGACGGCCGCGACCGCGCCCGCCCGGGTCTCGCAGGCGCCGAGGAGCAGTCTGGTGATGATCTCGGCGCGGACGATCCGGTCGGGGTCGGGTCCGGCGGGGAGGTCGTCGCCGAGGACGACGGTCGCGCCGGTGGGGAACGCGGCCCAGAGGCGCCGTTCCGCGTCGGTCAGTCCGGGGGGCTGGGGCACGGAACCTCTTTCTACACGGGAAACCCTTCTTACGCGGCGATCCCCTCCACGATCAACATCGCGGAGGGGATCGTGGGGTGAACGCCTAGAAGAAGCCCCGGCGGCGGCCGGCGTCCTGCAGGAAGCCGTCGAGCTGACGCTCCCAGTCGGTGTGCTCGACGGACGCGTAGTCGACCGTGAACCGGCTGAACGCGTCGTGCCCCTCGGTGAAGACCCCGCCGCGCTTGTCCAGCTCCAGCACGACCTCCATCGACTGCGGGTACGACACGAACGTCACTTCGAGCTGCTTGACGCCGCGCGCGTACTGGCTCGGCGGATAGAACTCGATCTCCTGGTAGAACGGCAGCTCCTGGTGGACGCCCCAGATGCGTCCCTTCTCGCAGTCGGCGTTGCGGAACTGGAAGCCGAGGTTGGAGAAGGCGGCGAGGATGCGCTCCTGCGCGGGCAGCGGGTGGACGGCGATCGGGTCGAGGTCGCCCGGGTCGAGCGCCCCCGCGACCTCCAGTTCGGTCGCGATGCCGACGGTCGTGCCGTGCAGGGGGTGCCCGTACATGTGGGTGAGCGGCGCCTCCCACGGGATGGCGAACTGGAACGGGATGCTGTGCCGCATGCCCTCCTGCAGGCTGAACCCGCCCGCGACGGGCATCTTCGCGTATTCCAGGTTGGAGTGGTACTCGTTGTCGCCGGACTCGACCTCGACCTTGGTGCGGAGGGCGAGGTTCACCGACTTGATGTCGGAGTTGTACTGGCCGCCGATGACGGTGACCTCACCGGTGACGACGCCGCCGGGCGTCGTGTTCGGGTCGTGCAGGATCGTTTCGATGGACGGGCCGCCGATGCCCATCGCCTGCCGCAGCTTCTTGAAGACCAAGGTTCGGTCCCTCCCGTGTACGAGCACTCCCCGCGCTCTTCTCGTCCCATAGACGCTGTTACGGGAGATTACGTTCCGGGAAACTGCTTTGACCTGCGATCCACCCGGTTCCGTGGCCGTGAGCGGCCGCCCGCAGGCCTTGCGGACGGCCGCATTCAATGCGTGCGCATTTCTGAGGTGCGCGCACGGTGAGTGGTCACGCGCTCGGTTTCCGCTCGATCAGTGCCCGCCGCTTCCGGCGAGGTTCAGGCCGATGACGCCGAGGATGATGAACGCCAGCGCGACGATCTTGACGGTGGAGACCTGGTCGCCCATGACGAGCATGCCGAGCGCGGCCGTGCCGACCGCGCCGATCCCGACCCAGACGGCGTAGGCGGTGCCGACGTCGAGGTTCTTCAGCGCCAGGCTGAGCAGCCCGAAGCTGGTCACGGCGAACACGAGGAAGCCCGCGGCGGGCAGCGGCTCGGTGAAGCCCTTGCTGGCCTTCAGGCACAGGGCCATCGCGACCTCGACGAGGCCGGCGACGATGACGAGGATCCAGGCCATGGCTGTACTCCCGGAGTGAGACGACGGTGGTCACGCGTCGTCTTCGCAATCCGGGTACGGCGCACCTCGTCCGGGAGGACCAGGGCCCTCACCACCGCCAACGGCCCCGCCGCGCGGGATGTTCCCGTTACAAGCGGCTCACGTGCGGCTTACGTGCGGCCGGGTGCGTAGGAGCGGCCCAGCGCGCGGTACTCCCAGCCGGCCGCGCGCCATTGCGCGGCGTCGAGGGCGTGCCGTCCGTCCACGATCCGCCGGTGCCGGACGACCTCGGCGAGCGCCGCCGGGTCGACCTCCCGGAAGTCCGACCACTCGGTCAGCAGGACGACGACGTCGGCGTCCCGGGCGACGTCGAGCGCGTTCTCGCCGTAGCGCAGCTCGGGGAACGCGGCGCGGGCGTTGCCGAGCGCGGCCGGGTCGTAGACGCGGACGTCCCCGCCGAGGCCGTGCATCGTGCGGGCCACGTCCAGCGCGGGCGCGTCCCGGATGTCGTCGGAGTTGGGCTTGAACGCCGCGCCCCACGCGGCGATGCGCTTGCCGGTGAAGTCGCCGCCGAGCAGTTCCCGGACGAGGTCGACCGTCCGCGCACGCCGCCGCCGGTTGATGTCGTCCACCTGGCGCAGGAACGACACGGCCTGCCCGACGCCGATCTCCTCGGCGCGGTGCGCGAACGCCCGGATGTCCTTCGGCAGGCAGCCGCCGCCGAAGCCGAGCCCGGGTTTCAGGAACTTGCCGCCGATGCGGTCGTCCAGCGCGAGCGAGTCGGCGAGGTCTTTGACGTCGGCGCCGACCGCCTCGCAGACCTCCGCCATCGCGTTGATGTAGGAGATCTTGGTGGCGAGGAAGGAGTTGGCGGCGACTTTGACCAGCTCGGCGGTGGCGAGGTCGGTGCGGACGACCGGGGTCCCGAGGTCGAGGACGGGCTTGAACGCCGCGCGCAGCCGCTCGTCCGCCCAGTCGGAGGTGACGCCGAAGACCAGCCGGTCCGGGCGCAGGGTGTCGTCGACGGCGAAGCCCTCGCGCAGGAACTCGGGGTTCCAGGCCAGCTCGACCTCTTTGCCGGCGGGCGCCAGCTCCTGGACGATCCCGGTGAGCCGCGCGGCCGTCCCGACCGGCACCGTGGACTTGCCGACGACGAGGGCGCGGCGGCGCAGGTGCGGGGCGAGGGAGCGGACGGCCTCGTCGACGTAGGTCAGGTCGGCGGCGTCCGAATCGGGCTTCTGTGGTGTCCCCACGCAGATGAAGTGGACATCGCCGAACGCCCCCGCCTCCGCGAAGGAGGTGGTGAACCGGAGCCGGCCGGAGTCGAGCGCCTTGGTGAGCAGCTCCGGCAGCCCTGGCTCGAAGATCGGGACCTCGCCGGACGCCAGCCGGTCGATCTTGTGCCGGTCGACGTCCACGCCGAGGACCTCGAAGCCCAGCACCGCCATGCAGATGGCGTGCGTGGCGCCGAGGTACCCGGTCCCGATGACGGTCAGCCTCGGGGCCGGGGGCTCCTCCTGGTTCATGCGCACCTCCTCGTGCCTCACGATGTTCGCGCCCCCGGTCGATCTTCCCACCACGCTCCGCCGCCGCGCGGTAGGGGCCGCCGCCCGATTCGCGTACCCTGTCCTACCTTGTGAGTTGCGTCACGCGGGTCGCGCGGGCGTGCTGCCGATGTGGCCGGCGTCCCCGGAATCCCGGCGCTTTAGGTGGTTGCCACTGGTTACCAACGGGTAGCATGATGTTGAGTTACTGACCAGTACGCTGCGGGGCCCCCGGCCGCCGCCGGATCAGACGGAGTCTCGAATGGGGCACTACAAGAGCAACCTCCGGGACCTGGAGTTCAACCTCTTCGAGGTGTTCAGGCGCCAGGACCTCCTCGGCAGCGGCCCGTACGCGGAACTGGACGAGGACACCGCGCGCAGCATCCTCGACGAGGTGAACCGGCTGGCCGAGGGCCCGATCGCCGAGTCCTTCGAGGACGCCGACCGCAACCCGCCGAAGTTCGACCCCGCCGCCGGCACCGTCGAGATGCCGGAGAGCTTCAAGAAGTCCTACAAGGCGTGGATGGACGCCGAGTGGTTCCGGCTCGACCTCATCCCCGAGCTGGGCGGCACCGGCGCGCCCCGCTCCCTGACCTGGGCGGTCTCCGAGCAGGTACTGGGCGCCAACCCGGCCGTCTACATGTTCTCCTCCGGCCCCGGTTTCTCCCAGATCCTGTGGCACATCGGCACGCCCGAGCAGAAGAAGTTCGCCGAGCTGGCCCTTGAGCGGCAGTGGGGCGCCACGATGGTGCTGACCGAGCCGGACGCGGGCTCCGACGTCGGCGCCGGGCGCGCCAAGGCCGTCCAGCAGCCGGACGGCACCTGGCACATCGAGGGCGTCAAGCGGTTCATCACCTCGGCCGAGCACGACATGTCCGAGAACATCTTCCACCTGGTGCTGGCCCGCCCCGAGGGCGCCGGCCCCGGCACCAAGGGCCTGTCGATGTTCCTCGTCCCCAAGTACCTGGTGGACGTCGAGACCGGTGAGCTGGGCGAGCGCAACGGCGCCTACGTCACGGGCGTCGAGAAGAAGATGGGCCTCAAGGTCTCCACGACCTGCGAGCTGACCTTCGGCGAGAAGCACCCCGCCATCGGCTACCTGGTCGGCGACGTGCACCAGGGCATCAAGCAGATGTTCCTCGTCATCGAGTACGCCCGGATGATGGTCGGCACCAAGGCCATCGCGACCCTGTCGACCGGCTACCTGAACGCGCTGGAGTACGCCAAGGAGCGCGTCCAGGGTGCGGACATGACGCAGATGACGGACAAGACCGCCCCGCGCGTCACGATCACCCACCACCCGGACGTCCGGCGCAGCCTCATGACCCAGAAGGCGTACGCCGAGGGCATGCGCGCGCTCGTGCTGCTCACCGCGTCCTACCAGGACACCGTGCAGATCGCCGAGTACGAGGGCCGCAAGGACGAGCAGGCCGAGAAGATCAACGACCTGCTGCTGCCGATCGTGAAGGGCTTCGGCTCGGAGCGCGCGTACGCGCTGCTCGGCGCCGAGTCGCTGCAGACCCTCGGCGGGTCCGGGTTCCTGCAGGACTACCCGATCGAGCAGTACATCCGCGACTCCAAGATCGACACTCTGTACGAGGGCACCACCGCGATCCAGGGCCAGGACCTGTTCTTCCGCAAGATCCTGCGGGACAACGGCGCGGCGCTGAAGGTGCTCGCCGACGAGATCCAGGCGTTCGCGCAGTCCGAGGCCGGGAACGGCCGGCTGAAGAACGAGCGGGCGCTGCTCGGCCGCGCGCTGGAGGACGTCCAGGGCATCATCACCCCGATGGTCGGGTGGGCGCTCGGCTCGATGGAGAACCCGAAGGAGCTGTACCGGATCGGGCTCAACTCGTCCCGGCTGCTGCTCGGCCTCGGCGACCTCATCGTCGGCTGGCTGCTGCTCCGCCAGGCCGAGGTCGCCCTGACCGCCCTCGGCGACGGCGACGTCTCCGACTCCGACACGGCGTTCTACAACGGCAAGGTCGCGGCCGCGCAGTTCTTCTGCCAGACGGTGCTCCCGCGCCTGGCCTCCGACCGAGCCATCACCGAGGCGACCACCCTGGACGTCATGGACCTCCCCGAAGAAGCGTTCTAGGCGCCTGCGACAGGCCCCCGCCGGACACCCGGCGGGGGCCTGCCGCCTAGGCCGAAACCACACGCACCAGACGGCAAACAACTCTCCCATCACCCCGCCAAGCGCGCCGCAACCCTCACCAGCCCCGTTGACCTGCGGCGTGTTGTTGCTATGAGCCGCCGGAAAACAACAACACGCCGCAGATCAACAACGCGGTGGCCCGTTTCACGTTGAGGACGGGGCGACCGGGTTGTCCGGGGAGTCGAGCCAGATCGTCTGCCCCGCCGGCGTCACGGTGATGCCGAACCGGTCGATCGCGGGTCTGCCCGCGTCGGCCCACCTCTCCCTGTAGGAGTTCCGGACGGGCTGGGAGATCCGTTGACCGCGCAGCGGCATGAACCAGGAGGGAGCGACGAACCGGCCCTCTGCCAGCCCTGCGGCGCTCACGGTAAGACGTGCGAACGGGCCGTCGGGGTGGAATGTCGGAGCCCACGGGACGAGGATGAGCCCGCCAGGCCGCGTCTGTTGCACCCAGGCATGAGGCAGTTCCGCCGCCGCGGCCGTGGCGATCACCCGGTCGAACGGGCCGTCCGCCGGACTCCCGGCTTCGCCGTCCCCGGTGATGACCTGGACCGGGCAGCCGACCTCCGCCAGGTTCGCCCTTGCCTGCTCCGCCACCGCCGGGTCGATCTCGATCGTGGTGACGTTCTCCGGCCCGACGATTTCCGCCATCAATGCGGCGTTCCAGCCCGTGCCCGTGCCGATCTCCATGACCCGGTGACCGGGCTCGAGGTCCAGAAGCTCCAGCATTTGCCGGACGACGTGCGGGGCCGAGCACGAGCTCGTGGGCCAAACGCCTTTGTCAGCCGCTCCGTCATCTATCTGCGTCGTGATGGCGTCGTCAGAGTGGACCAAGGCGCGCCAGCGGTCTGGGTCGTCCTGACGGCGGAGCGGGACGGCCCAGCCGTCAGGACGACGGACCCAGACCAGTTCGGGAATGAACGGTTCGCGTGGAACGGCCTCGAATGCGGCGTCGATGCTCACGCCTTCCCCGAACCCTTGCAGCAGGGGCATTCAACGTCCTGTTCCTTGTTGTCGTTGTTGACCGTGACCTTTCCGCTTCCGCCGCACATGCCGCAGTTCGACGGATTCTCGTGCTTGCCCATGAGGCTGATCCTTCCGGGTGACGTTGTGACTTTACGGAGTGCCGGCTCCGCTCGGGGCTCGTTCAGCTCGGACTGGAATGACTCGCCCGACCGTCTCGGACCTTCACGGCGCGCGGGCTTTTCGTGGGTCGGCGGTCACGGGCATGGACCCACCGGCGTCAGGTGGAGGCAGGTGGTCAGGAGCCAGCGGACGACACGACGGCCATGCCTGCCGCGTCGCACCGGTCGCCGGGGGGCGGACCTCGCGGACGTCCAGGTGCCGTCCGCGCGGCGGGTGGACGGCCGAGGGCGGCGTGCATGGGGATCGGGCCCGGCGTGGGGACGCGGGTGGGGCAGGGGCAGAGCGGCGCGGAGTTGCCGGGCCAGATCGGCGGCAGTCCTGGCTTCGACCAGCCGGTCCGGGAGGAGCGCCCAGAACGAACCGCTGAACTCGCCGTGCCAGACGCAGATGCCGGGAAAGGCGCGGTGCAGGTCATCGAGGGCTTGGTCGATGTCGAGATCCAATTCCAGACGTCCGGCTGGACGTGCGGACAGCGATGGCGCGGGCACTGAGCGGGCCCGCGCCGACCGACCGTGCCACGTCTCGCGTGCGTGAGTCATCGGGATACTTCCGGCCGTGTCACCAGGTGGACGGGAACATGCGGTGCTTGAGGAGGGCGTCCACCTGATCGGCGGCATGCTTGGTGTCGCCGCAGGGGGAGAGGTAACCGTGCCGCCCGCGTCCGGCCTCGTAGTAGGCCCAGCCGCACCCGCGTGTGGCGTGGACGGTCACGGCCACGCGGACGTGGTCGTCCGGGCTGAACGCGAACACCCACAGCACAGGCGGATGGGCGGGGAACTCGTCGGCCTGGTAGAGCTTGACGAAGCGGTAGCTCTTGGCCTGGACGGCGACAGCGAGCAGGTCCAGATGCCGGATCGTCGTGGCGCGGCCCCGGAACGTCCGCCACCGCAGGGCGTATCGCTCAACCTGGACGCTCACAGGGCGCACCTGGCCCATACGATCTTTCCGCCTTCCGTGATCGGTCGGGTTCCCCAATCGTGCGCGAGTTGCGACACCAGCAGCAGGCCCCGCCCCGAGACCGCCTCGGAGTCCTCCGGGCCGACCACCGGCAGCCCGTCCCCCTGGTCCCACACCTCGAGCACCGCGAAGCCGGCACGGGTGTCGCGGAAGACGCGCAGGATGATCTGTCCGTCGCCGTGCCGCCAGGCATTGGTCGCCAGCTCACTCACCACCAGGCGCGCCATGAAGTCGTCTGTGGAGCCCAGGGCACGGAACTGCGCGGAGAGGAAGTCCCGTGCCAGCGCCGGCGCTTGTTTGTTGGAGTCGAGAAGAAGAGTCGGAATTTCTGGTGCAGGTACGGACATATCGCTACGACCTTCGGAATGTTGCCGGTTACTTCGGGTGTAAGCGTGCTCGCATTGAGCTACTCTCGCTACGTTCCGGAAGCAACCGCAACGAAAGGGATCATGAATGTCCCTGCGGGACGCACTTAACCCTGATCGCTCGCTCTGGCACTTCATCGCCGTCCACCTGCGCCGATATCGTGAGGCCAACAGCCTCACTGGACAGGCACTTGCGGACATTTTGGACTGTGATCGTTCCACTGTTTCCAGATATGAGTCCGCACAGCTCAAGCTCACTCGTAAGCACGCAGAGATCATCGATCGAGAGTGGCGGACGCGGGGCATGTTCACCTCCCTGATCACACTCGCGGGAGCAAGCGACGAAGGAGACTGGTTCACCGGGCTCACGGAGTATGAGGGGCGTGCGAGTCGAATCCGCATGTGGGAGACGCTGTACGTTCCCGGCCTGTTTCAGACGCCGGAATATGCACTCGCCACGTTTACTGCCAATGCGGTGGCGGACCCGCAGGCCGCCCTGACCCGGCGGCTCAGTCGTCAGGCCGCCGTGTTAGACAAGCCCAACCCGCCGCATCTCACGGCGATTCTGAACTGGACGGTCCTGGCGCAACCCATCGGGCCGCCGGAACTCATGCGCGAACAGGTCGCCCGCCTCGTCGAGTTGAGCGAGCAATCGTTCGTGAGCATCCGGGTCGTGGAACGACAGGACAGGGCACACCCGGGGCTGGACGGGCCATTCAAGATCGTCAGCGCCGACGGTCGCGACCTGGCATACACCGAAGCGGTAACGAGGGGACGTTTCCTGACGGACCCTCATGATGTGGAAGAGGTGGCCATAAGGTATGACCGCATTAGCGACATAGCCGCCCCGGTCGGCCCGTCCCGGGCACTGTTGGCGGCCGAACTGGAGAACTATCGATGACGAACTGGCAGAAGTCGAGCTACAGCGGCGGCAGCGCGACTTCCGATTGTGTCGAGCTAGGACGCTCCCCCCGGGCAGTCGGCGTGCGTGACAGTAAGGACCCGACTGGCCCCCGCATCACGCTTCCGGTCGAGTGCTTCCGCCGACTGGCCGCCGATATCAAGCGCGGAGCGTACGACCTGCCCTGACAACAGGCCGGCGAAGGTGGCCGCTCCCGACACCGGGGTGACGTCCTCCGGCATGTCTTGAAGCACTTCCGCCCCACGGCCGTCTCCACTAGCTTCGTGTCGGCCGGCGCGTATGGCGGGGGCTGGTGGCGTTCACTAAGATCGGCCGCGTCCCTCGCCCGTTTCCCCCCGACCGGATGGCCGATGCGTGCTTCGCCCCTCGCCGTCTCCCTTGTCGGCCTTCTCCTTGCCGCTGGTTGTGCTGACAGCAGCCGGGCCGAGAAGGTCGCTCCGCCGACCGTTACCGCGGGCGGTGCTCCGAGCCCTGCGGCGCAGAGCGGTGGGGCGTTCTCCAAGGAGGGCTGGTTCGGGGGCGCGGACGGGCTGCACGCGCGGGTCGACATCCGGGGCGTCCAGCGGCAGGCGGGCAAGGCGGTGCTGCGGTACAGCGTGACGTCGCTCGACTCGTCCGCTAAGTCGGTGCCGTTCGAGATCGCGCTGATCGATCCGGTGGGACGCAGGCTCTACAAGCCGACCGGGACGACGAGCGGCTCCGACTTCGCTCCGGGCACGACACGAGAGATGGCCGCCGAGTACCCGGCGATACCGGCGGACGTGCAAAAGGTCACCGCGCTCACTACGGGGACGGCCGGGGAGTTCACCGGTATCCCGGTGACCAATTCCGCGCCCTCGGGGAGCCCGAGTGCGTCGGTGGCCCCGAGCGGGTCGGGGATGCCGACCATGCCGTCCACGACGCCTTCCGCCAGGCCGCCGGTCGGTGGCCAGCCGTCGGTGGGTGCCGAGCCCCTCGGCCGGGTCAGGCCGTTCGCCGCACCTACGACGCCTTCGTCCTCACCGTCGACGTCTCCCCCAGTTGGCACGGGAGGCAACCCCGTGGAGTTGTACGACATCGTTGAGGGCGAGACCAGGGACGTCACCTCCAGCCCATCGGAGGTCACCGTCAGCCTGCGCGCCGATGCGCTGTTCGACGGTGCCTCGGCGAAGCTGTCGAGCCGTGCGAAAACCGTTCTGGACGACGCGGCGCAGCAGATGAAGACCAAGGCCACAGGTGCGCTGACATTCGAGGGGCACACGGGCGAGAACGACTCGAAGCTGTCCAAGGACCGGGCCGACGCCGTCCTGAAGGAGATGAAGACGCGCCTGGGGGACGGCTTCACCTACACGGCGAGCGGCAAGGGGAACACCGAGCCCGTCGCCAAGGATGCCGCCCGCAACAACCGTGTCGAGATCTCCTACAAGCTGAAGGCAAGCGCGCGCGGGACGACCGCACCGGCCGCCTTCCGGCCGGAGGACGGCAAGACGGTGGCCACCCGCACGGTCGGCTTCGGTGCGGACAAGAGGCGCCTGGACGTCAAACCCTTCTACCGGGACGGCGCCTACATCGTCGCCGTCTTCGACATCGTGAACCAGGGGCCGGGCACCACTCCGCCCGACGCGTCCTACCCGGACCCCAACTATCCGGGAGGGGTGTTCGGCTCGTTCTCCATCCAGACACCCGGCGGCAAGGACGTCTACCGCGCCGTCCGTGTCGGCCCGGCAAGGGTGGGCGGTACGAGCATCTACGTCGACCCTGGACGCGCAACCTTCCTGACCGCCGTGGGCAAGCCCGACCGTGGGTTCGTCTACCTGCCCGCCCCGTCCGGCAACGTCACATCGGTGACCTTCAACGCCGGACCCTTCGGGAAGGTCGAGAAGGTCCCCGTCTCATAGATGCCGCGACGTGTGGCGGACGAGCCGGGCGGAAAGGTAAAGGGCACGGCATTGGATCGTCCGGCGGAGGTCATGGCAATGGGTTTCGGCGTCAGTGTTTTCCTGATCACGATCGGACTGATCCTCAAGTTCGCCATCCAGCCCGACGCGATGACCGACCCCGTGGACATCCACGTCGTCGGCGTCATCCTCATCGTCGTCGGCGGAGCGACGTTCGTCCTGCAGATGCTGATGATGGCTCGCGGGCAGCGCGGCCCAGGTCGGGGCCCCGGCGGCCCACGGCGGGACGAGCGCATGTACGACGGCGACAACCCGCCGCGCTGACAACTGACAATGAACGGAGGGCCGGCGCCGCGTTCACGGCGCCGGCCCCCGAACGTCAGCCCCAGGCGAGCATGCGGATGGGGTCTTCCAGCATGTCGCCGACGTCGCGCAGGACGCGCGACCCCAGTTCGCCGTCCACGATCCGGTGGTCGAACGACAGGGCGAGCGTCGTGACCTTGCGGATCGCCAGTTCGCCCTCGTGGACCCACGGCATGTCCCGGATCTGGCCGAACGCGAGGATCGCGGCCTCACCGGGGGTGAGGATCGGTGTCCCGGTGTCCACGCCGAACACTCCGACGTTCGTGATGGAAATCGTCCCGTCGGAGAGGTCGGCCGGGGACGCCTTCCCCGCCCGCGCCTTTGTCGCCAGTTCGTTCAGCGCGCGCGCGAGGCCGGGCAGGTCGAGGTCCTGCGCGTCCTTCACCTTGGGCACGATGAGGCCACGTTCGGTGGCCGCGGCTATGCCCAGGTTCACGTAGCGCTTCACGACGATTTCCGCGCCGTTCGGACCGTCCGCCCACGTGGAGTTCACCACCGGGTGCCGTCGGACGGCGGTGAGCAGCGCGCGCGCCACCAGCAGCAGCGGCGACACCTTCACGTCGGCGAACTCGGGCAGTTCGCGTAGCCGCTTGACGGTCTCCATGGTGCGGGTGACGTCCACCTGGAGGAATTCGGTGACATGCGGGGCCGTGAACGCCGAACCGGACATCGCCGCCGCCGTCGCCTTGCGCACACCCTTGACCAGTACGCGTTCCTCACGCGCACCTGCCGTGGCGGCCACCGCCTGGGGCGGCGCCGCCTGCGCGGCGAGGATGTCGTCCCGCGTGATCGAGCCCTGCGGCCCCGAACCCGTGATGGTGGCGAGGTCGATGCCGAGGTCCTTCGCCATCTTCCGGACGGGCGGCTTCGCCAGCGGCAACCCGTTGTCCACAGGCTGTGGACGAGGCGCCGGCGGCTGCACCTGCGGCCGCACGGGCGCGGGCTGCACCGGCTGAGGCTGCACCGGCGCGGGCGTCGCGGCCTGCGCGGCGCCGTTGGACGCCTTGCGCGTACGCCGCTTGGTCGCCCCCTCCTTGACCCCGTACCCGACCAGCACCGGCTGGCGTTTCGGCGGCGCCTCCTGCGGCGTGACCATGCCCGGCTCGTTCGCCGTCGGAACGCCCTCCTCGCGCAGCGCCGCCGTCTGCGCCGGCGGCTCCGACACCGGCGTCGCGACCGCGCCGCCCTCCGTGCCGACCGCGATGATCGGCACCCCGACGTCCACGGTCTCACCCTCGCTGACCAGCAGCTCCGCCACCACGCCATCGAACGGGCAGGGCAGCTCCACGATCGCCTTCGCCGTCTCGATCTCGACGATGGTCTGGCCGTCCTCGACGGTGTCGCCCGGCTGGACGTGCCACTTGACGATCTCCGCCTCCGTCAGGCCCTCGCCCACGTCCGGCAGCTTGAACAGTCTCGGCTCGGTCACCGGCGTCACCACGCGAAGGTCCGGTCGACCGCGTCCAGGATGCGGTCGAGGTCGGGCAGATAGTCGTCCTCCAGGCGAGACGGCGGATACGGGGTGGAGAACCCGCCGACGCGCAGCACCGGCGACTCCAGCCGGTAGAAGCACTTCTCGGTGATCCGCGCGGCCAGCTCGGCGCCGAAGCCGTTGTACACCGGCGCCTCGTGCACCACCACGCACCGGCCCGTCCGGTTCACCGACTCCGTCACCGTGCCGATGTCGAGCGGGTTGAGCGAGCGCAGGTCGATGACCTCCAGCGACCGTCCCTCCTCGCCCGCCGCCGCGGCCGCCTCCAGGCACGTCTTCACCGACGGCCCGTACGCCAGCACCGTCACGTGCTCGCCCGGCCGGACGACCTGCGCCCGGTGCAGCGGCGTCCACTCCGTGGAGTCGATGTCGACGTCGGCCTTGTCCCAGTACCGGCGTTTCGGCTCGAAGAAGATCACCGGGTCCGGCGACGCGATCGACTGCTGGATCATCGAGAACGCGTCCAGCGGGTTGGAACACGTCACCACGCGCAACCCCGCGGTATGCGTGAAGTACGCCTCGGGCGACTCCGAATGGTGCTCGACCGCACCGATGCCGCCCCCGCACGGGATCCGGACGACGACCGGCAGCGACAGCTTGCCCAGCGACCGCATCCGCATCTTCGCGAGCTGCGTGATGATCTGGTCGGCGGCCGGGAACACGAACCCGTCGAACTGGATCTCGCAGACCGGCCGGTACCCGCGCAGCGCGAGCCCGATCGCCGTCCCGATGATGCCGGACTCGGCGAGCGGCGTGTCGATGACCCGCTCCTCTCCGAAGTCCTTCTGCAGGCCGTCCGTGATCCGGAAGACACCGCCGAGCTTCCCGACGTCCTCACCCATCATGAGGACCTTCGGGTCGTTCTCCATGGCCTTGCGCAGGCCCTCGTTCAGCGCCTTGCCGAGGGTCAGGGTGGTCACTTCGACTCCTCCTCGAACGACGCCAGGTAGGCGGCGAACTGCTCCTGCTCCTCCGTCATCAGCGGATGCCGCTCGGCGTACACGTTCTCGAACATCGACAGCGGCTTCGGGTCGGGCATCGCACGGCAGCCCTCGCGCAGTTCCTTCGCGAGCTGCTTGGCCTCGTCCTCGACCTTCTCGAAGAACCCCGCGTCCGCCAGGTCGTTGCGCACCAGGTACGCCTTGACCCGCTCGATCGGGTCCTTGAGCTTCCACGCCTCCTCTTCGGCCTTCAGCCGGTACCGCGTGGGATCGTCGGTCGTCGTGTGGGCGCCCATCCGGTAGGTGTACGCCTCGACCAGCGTCGGGCCCTGACCCGTCCGGGCGTTCTCCAGGGCCTTCCTGGTCACCGCGAGACACGCGAACACGTCGTTCCCGTCCACCCGCAGCCCGGGGAACCCGAACCCTTGCGCGCGCTTGTAGAGGGGGATCCGCGACTGCCTCTCCAACGGCTCCGAGATGGCCCACTGGTTGTTCTGGCAGAAGAACACGATCGGCGCGTTGAACACGGACGCGAACACGAACGACTCGTTCACGTCGCCCTGCGACGTCGCGCCGTCCCCGAAATAGGCGATCGTGGCCCCGGCCGACGGCGTGCCCAGCACACCGTCCCGCTGGATGCCCATCGCGTACCCGGCCGCATGCAGCGTCTGGCTGCCGATCACGATCGTGTACAGGTGGAACCCGTGCTCAGCCGGATCCCACCCACCATGGTTGACGCCCCGGAACAGCCCGAGCAGCTTCAGCGGCTCGACGTCCCGGCACCACGCGACGCCATGCTCGCGGTACGTCGGAAAGACCATGTCATGCTCGGACAGGGCACGCCCGGATCCGATCTGAGCGGCCTCCTGCCCCAGCAGCGACGCCCACAGACCCAGCTCACCCTGCCGCGTCAGCGCCACGGCCTCCAGGTCGATCCGCCGCACGATCACCAGGTCGCGATACAGATCGCGCACTTCCTCGGCGCTGAGGTCCAGGGGATAGTCGGGATGCTCGACGCGCTCCCCCTCGGGGGTCAGCAGCTGGACGAGCTCGGGCTCGGCGAGCTGCGGGGAGTCGGGCGCGCCGCGCACGGAGTCGATCGTCATCGATGACACTCCTCGTTCGGGGCCGGTACACGGGATCGCCGCGCCGCCGGCCGATGTCAACGGCCATCGGCCCCGGTAAGGGACAAAAGCCGCAATGCCATCGTGGCAGACATCACACCCTGCGATGCAAGTCCCGCCACCGTGATCCCTACCCCACCCCCGCGCCCTGACCCAACCCGCAGGCCCTCAACCGGACGCCGCGCTCGCCCCGTGCTTCCAGCAATACGGTGATCGCCGCCGCCACCTGCCGCGCCGCAGACCCCACCCGCGCCCATCCCCGCAAACGCGCAACGTGCCGCATACCGCCCGCAGTGGGCCTTCGCCTGGCATCATTCGACAGGTGCGTTACACCCAGGTCATCCCGCCAGTAGCCCTCCTGGCGGCCCTGAGCGCCTGCTCCCAGCACACTCAGTCGTTCAACCCCACCCCGAAACCCACCCGCCCCGGCCAGGTGGTCGTCATCGCCGGGGCCCCGGACCTGAACAGAGATCCGAGGGATGGCGAGTACGCGCTTCGGAGTAGTGCCTACGGTGCTGGAGGGCTCGCGGTGTCGCGTGACGGGACGATCTACTACCGCGTCTACCACGATGATGACGGACGCGTGGTGCGGCTGGGCAAGGACGGGCGTATCCAGCTGAACGCCGTCGGGATCGCGGCCGACCAGCTACTCGTCCACGGGAATGACCTGTGGTTGCTTGCGGCGAAGTCAGGTATGGCGATCACCAAGATCTCACTCGCTGACTGGAAGCAGACGCCGATCATTGACTGGACGACGCAGGCGGCGGCCGCGACCATAGACGTGACCGGGACGTTGGGTACTTCCATCAGTGACGGTGCGAAACGCGAGCTCTACTCGGAATGGTCCGGCGGAAGGATCTTCCTGCGTGCGGACGGCACTCCGATCATTGTTTCGGGCGCGGGGAGACTGTTTGAGGTGATGGGGCCGGGACGACTACGTGAGTGGTCACCGCCTGGCTACGCGAAGGCGCTCTCCGGGCTCACGAAGGGCAAGAGGCTACGACCGGCGGACGCCATCATCGATGAGAACGGCCAAGTGACCCTGCTGGGGAGGGCCGGCCTTCTCTACATTCCGCGTACCGGGCGGGCCCGTTATATTCGCTTTCCCTCATCGGCGGCCGCCTTTCCTCCGTGGTCGGCGATGATCACGGCCGGGCACGGGGATGTGCTGCTCCTCGGAGGGACGACCGCCACCCAGCGCACACCGCATCCGACGATCGTCAGAGGGGACGGCCGGATGGAGCACCTGTCCTGGGGAGCCTTCAAGTGGTGCCCGGGAACCAGTGGCGGCCTCTCCACGATCGCTTCGGCACTGCCCGGCGGCATCGTACGCAGGGAGGACGGTGTTATTTTGATGAATGACCGGAGATGTGGACAGATATACGCGTTCAAGCTTCCCGTGCGGTTGAAGGGTTCTCCTTTCGAGGACTAGGAGCTGCCGGGCGGTCGGTTCTGGTTGACGCCGTTCTCAATTCTTCTGATCACACTTGTTCCGTCTAAAATATCGTCCCGTGCTGTAGCGGGCCGGAACTGATGTTCCTTGGTCCAGTGGATGACTACCGCCTTCTGATCGTCGGTCAGTGCGTCCAGTTTGAGTAGCGCATCGATTTCGTTGTTCCTGGTGTGGCCGCCATGCGCCAAGGCGTACCCGCGGGCGAGATCGATGTAAAGTTGATCGCCGTACGTCGAATCATGCGCCTGTATCCGGCCCATGTTCTTTTCGAAATCCTTGTACTTCATCTTGTCCAAGGCCAGGTCCGTGCCGATGCTGTAGGCATCCGTGACACCCGGCACCTTGCCGGCGGGGCTCAGCCCGATACCGGCTCCGATGAGATTTCGGAGGACGGCCAGATGTTTCTGGGCGTCGTCGAATTCCTTCTGGGTGAGTTTCTCGGTGTTGCTTCTCTCGGCCAGGTAAGCGGCGATGAGGCTGCCCTCAAGGTAGCCGGATTTGTCGACCGCTCCATTGAGGTCGTGATGTGGCAGCGCCCAGGCGAACAACCGCTGCCGGTAGAGTTGCGTATCGAGCGCAAGTTGGGCCCATGCTCTGTCGTCAGCGGCGAGCGTGCGCAGAAAAGACTGGACCTCCTGTCCGCCGACGTCTGCGTGTGCGCGGCCCGTCACCGGGTCGACAGTGGTGAAGCCGGTACCGGTGACGGCGACGTCTCCCGTGGTGAGCACTGGAATATGCATGCGCACCATTCCGAGGAGGCCGGTGCGTAGGCCGGGGCCGAGTTCGGCGGTGTAGTGGTCGCTGCGGCTCATCCAGTTCGGGCCCATGTCCGAGCGCGGGAGGATGTTGATCCCGGGAACCCAATCGGGGAGAGTGTTCTGCTTGAGGAACTTGTCGGTCTTCTCTCGGCCCTTCTCGTTCCACCATGCCACCGTTTTCATGATTTCGGCCGCGTTGAGTGCGGCTTCCTCGTCGTGGCCCTTTTCCGGGGTGGTGGCCAGTTCGATCACCGAGCCCGCGATCGTGCCGCCGTCCGGCCAGTCCGGTGCCACGAGCAACGAGGCGTAGGTCCCTCCGTTGCCCCGGCTGAGCCAGATCATGGGGTTCGCCTTGTCCGCGTCCTTGATCGTGAAAGCGTCATCGAGCCGGCCGGCGGCAAGGGTCCTGGCTGCGGTGAGGTCCTTCTGCTGGGAGATGCGGCCGAGGATGTTGAGCGTCGGGTCGTACTCCTTCAGGGTTTTGGGATCCGCCTCTCGGGTGTAAGGGTCGCCGATGCCCCAAGTCGTCCACCAAGCTCCCTCCGGCTGGTTGAGCACTTTGACCCGGGATCGGCTTCGCCCTGAGGCGACAGTCTGTTTCAGTTCATAGGACGGGTGCTTCTGGCGCCAGCGGAGAGCGGCATGACCTAGGTCGGCGAGGATTGCGCTGCTCCACTTGATGTTGGGGGCACTCAGTTTGACCAGGAGGGCTTGGCCGGGCATGTCTGTGCCTGCGGGACCGAGGGCCTTGGCTGCTATTCCTTCGGTTTCTTTTTTGCGGGATAGGGCGGCTAGGGCTGTGCCCAGGTTGCCTACCGTTTTCTTGTCTTCTGTGGTCAGGCCGCTGGTTTTGCTCAGTTGGTGTAGGCGGTAGGGGAGTTTGCCTGCGGAGCCTGGTGGGATGTTGGAGAAGAACGTGGCCAGGTAAGTGGTGTTCTTGCTGTTCTCGGCCAGGGTGCGGGCTATCTCCGACATCAGGGTCGGGGTGGCGTTGCCCGGGTGGGTTGTGTGCTTCAGCCAGGCGCGGGCCTGGAGGCGGGCCAGGTCGGTCATTTCCTTGGAGCCGAAGCGTTCCACATCTGGGACCTGGATTACCGGGCCCTGGATCAAGGGCGTTGCAGTTACTTCGTTTTCGGCTAAGGCGTACATGATGCGGGTGCGCATTCGAGTTGCCTGGGCGTGGCACCAGGTGGCGGCGTTGTCGCAGGACGTCGTGCTCGGGATGTCCGGGTAGGCGAGGGCCAGGTGGCCGCGGACCATCTTGGCGCGGTGGGGGAGGTCGGCCGCGGCGCGGTTCAGGGCTGTTTCGAGGCGTTCCAGGGCGGAGGGGGAGACGGAGGCGATGCCCGGTTTGCCGCTCGCGGGTGTTACGCGGGGGATGTCCGGCGGGTCCAGGACGAGCGGGATCTGGTTGTAGCGGGCGACCGTGCGCTCCACGGCCAGCATCAGGCGGTTCAGTGCCCGGTTGTGGCCTTGCAGGTCGGTGGTGAACGCGGCGGCGGAGCCGCCCTGCCACGTCTGCGGGCCCATGAGGCGGGTCACCTCGGACATCGCCGTTGATATCGCCTGAAGTTCGGCGTGTACGGCGCGGGCGTCGATCTTGAGGGTCATGACCCGCCTCCTTTCGCCCTGTGGACGGTAATGAAAGGGGAGGGGGCAGGGGCGGAAACGGTGTTTCGGGTGGGGTGGAAGGGGGGTTTATTCGCGGGAGAGGGCTCTGGTGGCGCCGGCGGCGACCGTCAGGCCGAGGACGAGGCCGGCGGCGACGATGAGGTTCGCTATCCACTGGTAGACGCCCTTGGGGGCGAACTCGATCTCCTGGCCCAGGCTGCCGATGGGCAGGAGCAGGTCGAGGGTGTAGAAGAACGCGTTGAAATGCGGTTTGTGGCCGTCGTCCAGGACGTCCGGCCGGTGGATGGAGAAGACGATCGTGCCGAAGGCCAGCAGGCCGATCAGCCAGCTGGCGGCGCGGAACGGGCGGTAGCCGTAGCCGACCAGGCCGTCCTGCATCCAGCCGACGATCTTGCGGGGGAGGCCCTGGGTCCTGCGCCGGTCGCGGGCCTTGGCGAGCAGGACGGAGCGGCCGTCGGCGTCCAGGCCGAGGGTGCGGTAGGTCTGGGCGAGGCGCTCGTAGGGCTGCGGGGCGTAGCCGTCGGTGTCGCGGTGCAGCCAGTCGAGGCGCTCGCGGGCGGTGAGGGGCGGGTCGAGGGTCTCGTACTGGAGGCCGTCGAGCTGGAGGCGCTCCGGCCAGGACGCGGCGTCGTCGCGGAGCAGGTTGATGCGGGCGTAGGAGAAGTCGGCGGTGCCCTTGATGGGTTCGGCGGTGCGCAGGAGCAGCTCCTCGGCCTGGAGGCGCTGCAGGCTGAGCGCCGTCCCGTCGTCGTTGCGCAGCCGGGCGTCGCGGAGGCTGAGCTGGCCGGTGACGCGGGCGCCGGAGAAGCTGACGGCGCCGGTGGCGGTGAAGCCGTCCGAGCAGTAGATGTCGGTCTCGACGGTGAGGTCGTCGGCGTTGAGGGCGGTGCGCTGCGGCGCGGACAGGTTCGCGCCGACGAAGGACAGGTAGCCGCCGACGCTGGCGCCGCGGAGCCGGACCTCGCCCTCGGCGGTGAAGCCGCCGTCGCAGAACACGTTCGCGGCGACGTCCAGGCGGCTGGCGTACAGGGCGACGCCGGACGGGTTGTGCAGCCGCGCGCCGCGGAAGATCAGCTGGCCGCCGATGCGGGCGCCGGGCAGCCGGACCTCGCCGTCGGCGGTGAAGTCCTGGTCGCAGTAGACGTTCGCCTCGACGGCGAGGCGGTCGGCGAGCAGCGCGTCCCCGCCGGGGTTGGCCAGCTGGACGCCGGACATGTTCAGGATCCCGGTGATGTTCGCGCCGTCCAGCCAGACGCCGCCGTCGATCCGGCTCCCCTCCAGCCACAGGTGGCCGTCGACGCGCGTACCGGACGCGACCAGGCCGGGCAGCCGGCAGCGCATCAGGTGGACGCTGTTCATGCTCGCCCAGTAGAGGTGCGGTGCCTCGTCGAACGCGCAGCCGGTGAGGGCGAGGGGGACGGTGACCTCCGCGTGCCCGAGGTTCAGCGAGCCCGTGATGCGTGCGCCGGTGAGCCGGACGGCGGCGACCTGCCCCGGCTCGCGCTCGACCGCGCCGACCAGGAGGGCCACCAGGACCTCGGCCCTGACCACCCGGTCGTGCCCCCACCGGCCGGACTGCGCGGTGTCGTCGAACGCCCGGTCGCCGGTCGACAGGTCGACCGGTTCGCCCTTCGGGAACGCCTTCCACAGGCGGCGTTCCGAGGGGGTCAGATCCTCGATGTTCATCGGGTGGCTCCGGGGGGATGCGGATGGCTCGTGAAGAGCCATGGTGCCGTACGCTTCAGATCGTAAGGAAAAGTGCAGATCAGTGAGGGGGCGGTTGTGGCGCGTGTCGTCGTGGACGTCATGCTCAAGCCGGAGATCCTCGACCCGCAGGGCCAGGCGATCGCCAGGAAGCTGCCGCAGCTGGGGTTCGACGGCGTGGTCGCCGTCCGGCAGGGCAAGCGGTTCGAGGTGGAGCTGGAGGGGGACGCCGACGAGGCGGCCCTGGAGCGGGTCGGCAAGATCGCCGAGACGCTGCTGGCCAATCCGGTCATCGAGAACTACGAGGTCCGCGTTCTCTAGCCGGAATTGTGCGGAATACTGTTCGGTATCGCACGGGGTTTGTTTCGTTCCCTGCGCGCGGCCGGGACGGTGAGATTTCCCGGAAAGACCCGTGAGTACAGCGATTACGGAGTAATCCGCCGGGGAAGTGTTAGCTGCGTCGAGTCGTCGAGCGCGCTCCGGGGCCGGGGGAACGGTCGGGAAGCCCGGGGCATGACACGAGGTGTCCGGGTGGATATGAGGTTCTCGCTCGCGCTGCCGCGCGATGCGCTGAGCATCCCGGTGATCCGGCGGGTGGTGGGGGACGCCCTGCGGGGGCTCGGCGTCTCCGAGGACTGCGTCGACGACGTCCTGGTCGCCACCTCCGAGGCGTGCACGAACGTCGTCCAGCACGCCCGCGCGACCGGGGAGTACGAGGTGACCGGACACGTCGACGAGGGCGTGTGCATGCTCAAGATCATGGACTGGGGCCGCGGGCCCCGGCCGGCCCCCGTGGACCGGGGCGCGTTGAGCGAGTCCGGGCGCGGGATTAAAATCATGCGGGCGCTGGTGGACGACCTGGACATCCACTCCTCCCCCGACTCGGGCACCGTCGTTCACCTGCGGAAGCGGCTGACCTGGAGCGACGGGGCCCTGGTCCGCCGCCTCGACGCCGGACTCATGCACAACGCCGGGTAGATTGGGACGCGCGCGGGGGGTATGCGACGCGCAGCGGGGTGATCGGCGGAGGAGATCCCGACCGTCCCGGCCGCCGCCTTCTTTCGGAGGAACAGAACAGATGGACGCTGCCCGGGTTGGGATCATCACCTTCCCTGGTTCTCTGGACGACAAGGACGCCGCACGAGCCGTCAGGCTGTCCGGCGCCGAGCCGGTCGCGCTGTGGCACGGCGACCGCGACCTGCGGGCAGTCGACGCCGTCGTCCTGCCAGGCGGGTTCTCCTACGGGGACTACCTGCGCGCCGGAGCGATCGCCCGGTTCGCGCCGCTGATGACGGAACTGGTGGCCGCCGCCGGCGCGGGACT
This sequence comes from Spirillospora sp. NPDC047418, assembly GCF_040643275.1. Lineage (NCBI taxonomy): Bacteria > Bacillati > Actinomycetota > Actinomycetes > Streptosporangiales > Thermomonosporaceae > Spirillospora > Spirillospora sp. NPDC047418. The sequence continues at coordinate 46,257 of NZ_JBEYTW010000022.1, read as the reverse complement.
GCCCGTCCTCGGCATCTGCAACGGGTTCCAGGTGCTGTGCGAGTCGCACCTGCTGCCGGGGGCGCTGCTCCCGAACGCGGGCCTGCACTTCGTCTGCCGCGACCAGCGGCTGCGGGTGGAGAACGCCGGCACCGCCTGGACCAGCGAGTACAGCGAGGGCCAGGAGCTGGTGATCCCGATCAAGAACCGGGACGGCCGCTACACCGCCGACCGGGAGACGCTGATCGAACTGGCCGACACCGGCCGGATCGTCGCCCGCTACGTCGACCTGAACCCGAACGGCTCCCTCGACGACATCGCCGGCATCTGCAACGAGGCCGGCAACGTGGTCGGGCTCATGCCCCACCCCGAGCATGCCGTGGAGTCGCTGACCGGGCCGTCCACCGACGGCCTCGGTTTCTTCACCTCCATCGTCAAGAGACTGGTCAACGCATGAGTGAGCAACGGCCCCACGCTTCCGGGCGCGCTACCCGGAACGCCTCCGACGAGCCGTCGATGGAGTGGCTCGGCGAGCTCAAGTCCGACGCCGACGACCCCGAGCTCCAGCCCGTCAACCCAGCGGTGACCCAGGGCTTCAAGGCCATCATCGACGAGGACCGGCAGACGAACCAGGCCAGCCGGCCCGTCCAGCAGGATCCCGCCGTCGCGGCCTCTCCCGGGCCGTTCACGGGGCCCATACCCGTGCTGGACGGCGAGCAGGCTCCCGCACCGGCCGCGTCCCTCGAAGGGCCCGAGCAGGAGTTCGCCCGTGCGCTGGAGGAGGAGCGCCCCGGCGGCGACCCCTCGTCCACCGCGGTGGACCCGTCGCTGACCATGCCCGACCTGAACGGCTTCGCCGCGCCTCGCCCGCCCGCGGAACCCGGTGGCACCGGTACGGGCACCGGCCCGCCGCCGGCCGTGGGTTCCGGCACCGGACCGCAGCCCGCGGTCGGGTCGGGTACCGGCCCGCAGCCTCTGGTCGACCTCAACAGCGGCCCGCTGGCGCGTCCGGAAGGCCCCGGCACCGGCCCGCAGCCCGCCGTAGGCTCTGGCACTGGCCCGCAGCCGGCCGTGGGCACGGGTACCGGGCCGCAGCCCGCCGTGGGCTCTGGGACGGGTCCGCAGCCCGCCGTGGGTCCGGGTACTGGTCCCCAAGCGATCATTGACCTGAACAGCGGCCCGCTGGCGCGTCCTGAGGGGCCTGGTACGGGCCCGCAGCCCGCCGTCGGGACCGGCACCGGCCCGCAACCGGCGGTCGGCACGGGTACCGGGCCGCAGCCCGCCGTGGGCTCCGGGACGGGGCCGCAGCCCGCGGTCGGTCCGGGCACTGGCCCGCAGCCGATCGTCGACCTCGACGGCGGCCCGCTGGCGCGTCCCGAGCGCTCCGGTACGGGCCCGCAGCCGGCGGTCGGCACGGGCACCGGTCCGCAGCCCGCTGTGGGCACGGGCACCGGCCCGCAGCCCGCCGTGGGCTCCGGCACGGGCCCGCAGCCGGTGATCGGTTCCGGCACCGGCCCGCAGCCGGCGGTCCGTCCGGACAGCGGCCCGCAGCCCGTCGTCAACCTGAACACCGGTCCGCTGGTGCCCTTCCGCGCCGAAGGCGGCGGGACGGGCCCGCAGCCGCGCATCGGCCACGGCACCGGCCCGCAGCCGGCCGTCGGCGGCCCGGGAACCGGCCCGCAGCCCGCCGTGGGCCCGGGGACGGGCCCGCAGCCCGCGCTCGGTCCCGGCACCGGCCCGCAGCCGACGGTCGAGACCGGAACCGGTCTGCAGCCCCTCCGCCCGGGGACCGGTCCAATCCCCGCGATCGAGGCGTCCGGCCCGGCCGGCCAGGGCACGGACACGGTCGCCATCGCCGCGGCGACGCCCGAGCGTCCGCAGCCGTACGCCGAGCTGGGGATGAACGAGGAGGAGTACCGGCGTGTCCGGCACATCCTCGGGCGCCGTCCCACGTCGGCGGAGCTGGCGATCTACTCGGTCATGTGGAGCGAGCACTGCTCCTACAAGAGCTCCAAGGTGCATCTGCGCCAGTTCGGCGACAAGGCCCCCAAGACCGACAAGCTTCTGGTCGGGATGGGGGAGAACGCCGGTGTCGTGGACATCGGCCACGGCTGGGCGGTCACCTTCAAGGTGGAGTCGCACAACCACCCGTCCTATGTGGAGCCGTACCAGGGCGCCGCGACGGGCGTCGGCGGGATCGTGCGCGACATCATGTCGATGGGTGCGCGTCCCATCGCCGTCATGGACTCGCTCCGTTTCGGCCCTGCGGACGCTCCCGACACGCAGCGCGTCCTGCCCGGTGTGGTGGCCGGTGTGGGCGGCTACGGGAACTCCCTGGGCCTGCCCAACATCGGCGGTGAGACCGTCTTCGACGCCTGCTACGAGCAGAACCCGCTCGTGAACGCCCTGTGCGTCGGTGTGATGAAGCACGGGGACATCAAGCGCGCCGTGGCCCCCGGCCCCGGCAACCAGGTGATCCTGTTCGGTGCCCTGACGGGGCCGGACGGCATCGGCGGCGCGTCCGTCCTGGCGTCGGCGACGTTCGACGAGGAGTCACACCAGAAGCGGCCGTCGGTCCAGGTGGGCGACCCGTTCATGGAGAAGCTGCTCATCGAGTGCTGCCTGGAGCTGTTCAACGAGGACCTCGTGGTCGGCATCCAGGACCTCGGCGCCGCCGGAGTGTCCTGCGCGACGACGGAACTGGCCGCGGCCGGTACCGGCGGAATGCACGTCGACCTCGACACGGTCCCGCTGCGCGACGCGACGCTGCGCCCTGAGGAGATCCTCATGAGCGAGTCGCAGGAGCGCATGATGGCCGTGGTGTCGCCCGACAAGGTCGACCGCTTCATGGAGATCTGCGCCCGCTGGGAGATCCCGGCGACGGTCATCGGCCAGGTCACCGACACGCGCCGGCTGGTCATGACGTGGCGGGGCGAGACGATCGTCGACATCCCGCCGACCACGGCCGCCGACGAGGGCCCGGTCTACAACCGGCCGCTGGAGCCCCCGCACGACCTCGGCGCCCTCCAGGCCGACACCCCCGGACGGCTCACGCGTCCGTCCAACGGCGACGAGTTGCGCCGGACGGTCCTGTGGCTGGCCGGGTCCCCGAACCTGGCCAGCAAGACGTGGGTGACCTCGCAGTACGACCGCTACGTGCTCGGCAACACGGTCATGGCCATGCCGGAGAACGCGGGCGTCGTCCGCGTGGACGACGAGTCCGGTCTGGGTATCGCGCTGTCCCTGGACGGCAACGGCCGCTACACCCGGCTCGACCCGTACTCGGGCGCGCAACTCGCGCTCAGCGAGGCGTACCGCAACGTCGCCGCCACCGGTGCGCGGCCCCTGGCCGTCACGAACTGCCTCAACTTCGGTTCCCCCGAGGACCCGGGCGTCATGTGGCAGTTCGCGCGCGCCGTGGAGGGCCTGGCGGACGGCTGCCAGTACCTGGGCATCCCGGTCACCGGCGGCAACGTCAGCTTCTACAACCAGACCGGTGACACCCCGATCAACCCGACGCCGGTGATCGGTGTCCTGGGCGTCCACGACGACGTCCGCCGCAGGGTGAACATGTCGCTGACCACCGACGGCGCCACGCTCGCGCTGCTCGGCGAGACCCGCGAGGAGTTCGGCGGCTCGGAATGGGCGCACGTCGTCTACAACCACCTGGGCGGGCTGCCGCCGCTGGTCGACCTGAAGGCGGAGGCGGCGCTGGCGTCGGTGCTGGTCGCCGCGATCCGCGACGGGCTGCTCACCGCCGTCCACGACCTGTCGGACGGCGGCCTGTCGCAGACGCTGGTGGAGACGTGCCTGCGCGGCGGCCTCGGCGCCCGCATCACGCTGCACGGCGACCCGTTCACGGCGCTGTTCAGCGAGTCGGTGGCCCGCGCCATGGTCGCGGTCACGCCGGGCTCTGAGGCCCGCCTGGCGGCCCTCTGCGAGTCCGCGGGGGTGCCGGTGGCCCAGCTCGGCGTCGCGGGCGGCGACACCCTCCACGTGACCGGACGCGGCCCGGACGGCGACCAGCAGGAGCTGTTCAACATCGGCCTGTCGGAGCTGCGCGAGGCGCACGAGCGCATGCTGCCCAGCTACGCCGACTGATCCACCGACTGATCCGATCCGCGGACGAAAGGGGCGCCCCCGCACGATGGGGGCGCCCCTTTCGCGGCGTCGGGCCCGGTCTAGCCTGGGAGGGCAACCGATCCACGGGGGAGGCACGGTGGGTTCCAAGCGCTGGTCCGAGCTCAGCCGGACGGAACGCTCGTTCATCGCGGGCGCCACGACGGTGCAGCTGTCGCTGCTGGCGGCCGCACTCATCGACCTGCAGCGCCGTCCGAGCGACCAGGTCAAGGGCTCGAAGCGGCTGTGGCGGGCCGTGGCCTTCGTGAACTTCGCCGGCCCCGTCTCCTACTTCCTCTTCGGCCGCAAGAAGTAGCCGCCGAGCCCCGTCGCGCGGCTGCGGTAGTGGCGGAGGGTCTTATTCAAGGTGTGGGAATCCGAGGGTGATCTGGCTCTTCTGTGTCGGGGTTCAGCCGTGGATCGGGTGTGAGACTTGGAAGGCGAGCCGTTGGTCAGCGGTGTCGCCGATGTCGGTGAGGAGTTCGTCGAGGGCGGCGTATGCCTCCCAGGGCTGTCGGCTGGTCGCCTGTGCGAGGTGGGTCACGACGAGGTCTTCGAGTTCGGGGACGCGTTTGTTCTTCCAGATCTTGTCGGCGAGGCTCACCAGCAGGTCCTCGAGAGTGACATCGGGGTCCGTCCATGACGCGTGAGTGGCTGCGAAGCGGGCGAGGGTCTCGTTGAAGCCGTGGTGGAGCAGCAGGTCCCGGCCGTCTGGCTCGTGGGTTGAGCCAGGTCCGGAGAGCTCGGAGGGGTGCAGGGACTTGCCGATGTCGTGGGTTGCGGCGCCGAAGAGCACGGCGTGCCGGTCGAAGCGGAGGTGGGGGTGACGCTGCTGGAGCCAGTCGACGATCTGGCAGGCGACGTCATGGACGAGACGCAGATGAGCCGCCAGCCGGGGCGGACTGCCCAGCGATATCAGCAGGTCGGTGACCTGATCCGGTAGTGGGCGCAGCGGTGGCTCGGCAGGGCCGTTCAGAGCGTGTGCGAGGGCGGCGGAGTTCGTCGTTGAGGGTTGGGCTAGCTCTGTCTGAGCGAGGTGTTGTCTCGCCTCGGTCCAGAGCGCTTCGAATTCCTGACGGGTGATCTGGATGGCTTGATCAGCGTTTTGCCAGCCCTCCAGGCTGTCTTCGGTGAGGACACCGAAACGTCGTTCGTAGGCATGGAGCTCGGCCAGGCCGTGGTGATCGCGGAGCCGGAGCACCTCGTCGAGGGCTGCCGCCGTGGTGGGGCGCTGGTCAGGGCCCTGGAGCTCGATCTGCCGAACGGCCCATTCCTGGTCATTCAGTTCGTAGTGGAACCAGGTGTCTTCCTCGGGGTGATAGAGGCGTATCCAGCGGGCCATGGCGGCATGGTGTCACGGCCAGGGCCCGATTCAGCGACGGGTGGGTTGGTAGCGGGCCCACTTGCCGCCGGCGATGGTGGCCCAGCGGTCGGCGGTTCCCGGTGTGAGGCCGAGGAGGCGTCCGATGACTGGTGGGGGGAGTTGTCGGGCGTAGTCCAGGAGGGCGGCGTTGCGGTCGGGGCGAGCGTCGATGCCGAGGGCGGTGAGACGGCGGGCGAGGCTGGTGGGATGGAGAGGCTTGCCGGGGTGACGGCCGGGGAACAGCCAGGCGTTGTCGTGGAGGTGGTGGGCGGTTCTATCGGCGCGTGGAGTCGGGAGCTGGTTGACCAGTTCGGCGAGGGGCTCGGGCAGGACGACGTTGGTGGAGCCGAGGGCGAGTTCGGTGGTGCCGCCGGGAGTGTGGTGGACATCGCCTGTGGTGAGGCGGGCGATGCGCGAGAGGCGCTGGGCGAACAGCAGGACCAGGAGAGCGGCGACTCGGTCGGCTGTGGGGATGGCGGCGTCGTGGAGGATGCGGCGGGCCAGCGCCCACCGACCGGTATCGGGGGTGAACTCGGACGGCTCCGAGGTCATTTTGGTGGGATGTCGAGCGGCGGCAGGTGGCGGGTTCTGCCGGCCCAGGACCAGAAGGCACGCGTGCTGTCGGCGCGGCGGACGTCGACGAGCCAGGCGTCGATGTCCATCTGGCGGCAGGTGGCCGGTGTGCGGCCGCGGTCACGCAGGTGAGTGAGGAAGCGGCTGGTCGCGGCGAGTTCGGCGCGGGCCCGATAGGCAGCCCCTGGTTGGAGAGACGCGCCGTCAAGACGGCGGCGGAGGCGGCGGAGCAGGTGAGTGCGGGTGAACAGCGCGATGAGCTTCCGGTCTTCGGGGTGAGCGGCGGCGGTGACGGTCTGGGAGAAGGTCTCCAGGCGGAACAGGTGCTCGTCGCGAGCAGGCAGAGCGCCCGAGGCGACGAGAAGAACGCGCAGGTAGTCGATGGAGCGGCTGGTGCCGCGGCTGTCGAGGCCGTCATGGGTCAGGGGCAGGCGCCCGGCGGCGAGGTCGGCCAGGACGTGGTGGGCTCGCCTGCTGCTGCGATGGAGGTTGGTCAGGGCGGCCTGCGGGTTGCCGGTGGCCAGGACGGCCTGGCGTAGCGGCAGCAGCGCGGGCATGATCTGGCCGTCCGGTCCGGTGAGCAGGGCGGTGACGCGGTCGGCGAGGATGCAGGCGAAGCAGGCGGGCCCATCGGCGATGCCGGTGCGTCGTCCCCGGGCCAGGTGTCCGCAGACCTGGCAGGTGACCGTGGCGGCCTGGTTGCAGGTGAGGCAGAGGTCCGGATGATCGGCGGTGGCCTTGGCCGAGACTCGTCGGGTGCTACCACAGACCCCGCAGGGCCGCTTGGGATGCTCGTAGCAGCGGGCGCAGAGCACCCGGGTGGTGGCGGTCCGGCCGCCCGGGACCACGGCCGGTGGCGCCAGCCGCCCGCATTCATCACAGGGAAGCGGAGTCTGGTGGCGGACGTAGCAGGTCGAGCAGAGCGAGAGCTCCTCGTGCCCGACCCGGCCGGAGTTGATCACTCGGAGCTGTCCGCAGCCGTCGCAGCGGCGCCGAGGCCGCTCGGCCCGGTAGCAGCGGGAGCACAAGGTGAGCGTGCTGCCCGAACTGCCGCCCGCCCTGACCGCAGGAAAACGGAGTTCACCGCACTGCTGGCAACGGACCTTGGGACGATAGGTGCTGTAGCACGCCCCGCAAACCGGGGCGCCGTCCGGGCGAGGACCCGGAAGGCAGAGGCCGTCCCTGCCGCAGTCGGCGCACCGGCCCCGCCGGCTCACGGCTCGTCGGGGACGATCCGGGCGCGGCGCGGCCGACGAACCTCACCCGGCGCAGCGGACGGGAGCAGGCCGGTCTCCTCGGCGGTCTTGCGACGGGCCGAGGCGATGACCACCGGCTCGAACAACTCCGCGGGCCCGGCGTCCAGGATGTCGCAGAGCGCGGCGAACACCTGCAGGTTGAGCCGCTCCGGAGTGCCGGTGACCAGCCGGTGGACCTGTGACACCGACATCTCGATCCCGCGTTCGGCCAGCAACGGGGCCAGGTCGGTGGTGTTGAACATGCCGCGGCGGGCCATCAACTCCCGCAGATGCCACCGATAACGGATCGTCCGCATCACTCCACCCCTCCCAGCCCCGCGTCCAGCACCTCGCGCAACGCATTGTTCATGAAGTCCGACCCGGCATGGGTGTAGATGGCCGTCGTTGACCCCCAGGCGTGGCCCACCTGCCGCTGGACGAAGAACGGATCCGCGCCGTCCTCGATCAGATGCGTGATGTAGGAATGCCGCAGGCAGTGGGGATGCAGCACCTCCTCCAGACCGAGTGCGTCCCGGTAGTCGGCGAACCGGCGGGTGATCTCTCGGCCTTGCACGCGTCCGCCCTGGTCGGTCGGCCAGAGCAACTGCCGCTTACCGACCTCGAACAGCGGACGGACCTCCTCAACGTACTCAGCCAGCGCCTCGGCCGCCCATTCCCAGACCGTCAGGACCGTCCGTCGCCGGGGCGGTGACCCCTTCACCGCTTTCCCGAACCTGACATAGCAGGCACCGTAGCGTCCGAACTCCGGAGCCTTCGGGTTCCGTGAGAAGTCCGCAAGATCCAAATGTGCTGCTTCGCGCCGCCGCAGCCCCCACCCGTAGACCACCTTGAACAGGGTGGCGTCGCGGAACGCCGGCGCCCACCCCTTCTTGCCCGCCGCCCGAATCCGCACCACTCGCTCGTCGGCGTAGTCGAAGAAGTCCTGCAACTCCCGGCGGGTCAACGCCCGCGCCTCCGGCCGTCCCTCGTAAGGCGAGGAGTGCGACGGCATGTTGTCCTCGTGGCAGATCTGGACCGGATGCGTCCCGAAGTACTCCAGGCACTGCTCACCCCACCCATAGCGGGCGTCGGTTAGGTAGTCGCAGAACATCGCGATCTGATTCAGGTAGTTCCGCACCGTCGAGCGCGCCAACGGCCCCGGCGACGACAACAAGTCGGTCGCCCAGTCCTCCACATCCCCCGGCAGCCACTCCCACGGCGGCGTCCCGGCGAACTCCGCAAACCGCCGAACCAGATCCACCCGCGTCCGGATCGTCGAGACCGCCAGCAGGCGAGCCTGCTGCTGCCGCTCCCACCCCGCCAGCATTGCGGTGAACACCGCCTCCTGCGGATGCAGCGGCACCACACCGTCCGCGAGCACCAGATGCGCCGCACCCTCCACCGCGACCCGATTCACCCCAACCACCTCCCTCGCATCTGATGCGACATGCTCGCATCAGATGCGAGATCTCGCCGCAAGAACGCGAGAAGAAGCAGCTCAGCCTGGCATCACGCGAGTAGCGAACTTGGGAGGCCGAGACCACACCGACCAGCAGTTGGCCAGTACCAACGCCATCTCAACAAGTGGATATTCATCATCAGATGCAATATCCCCTACTTTCAGAAGACCGAGACGTGGACGTGGTCGTAGTGGTTGGCGGTCACGCCGCCGCGGTTCTCCATCATGCGCCAGCCGGGGCTGCGCATGTCGTAGATGCGCTGGCGCCAGATGACGTACTTGATGCCGAGGGCGCTCGCGTGGGAGATGGCGTACTGGGCGGTGCGGTCGCCGAGGGCCTTGGCGCTGCCGCCCGCCATCACGCCGCCGGTCGTGACCATGAAGTCGCAGGCGTGGCCGGTGCCGTGGTCCTGCGGGTCGCCGCTGTGCCGGACGCAGCCGATCGTCGGGAACGGGCCCGTCTCCAGGTCGAGGGTGTTCTTGACCTTGAGCATGCGGGGCGTGACGCCGCCCATGCCGATGCTCGGCGACTCGGGCTTGTACTTCTTGACGAGCTGCTGGATCTGGGTCTTGCGGCCCTTCAGGTCCTTGATCTCCTTCTTCAGCTCCGTCATCTTCGCCTGGGCCTTCTTGCGGGCCTCGAGCTGGTCGTTGACGAGCTTCTGGATCTGCGCGACCTTCGCCGCCTTGTTCTGCGCCAGGTGGCTGACCAGGGTGGCGTTGCTGAGCATCTCGTTGGGGTCGGCGTCGGCGAGGAACGCGACGGTCGGGTCCTCGCCGCCGGTCATGTACTGGGTCGCGGCGAGCTGCGCCACGAGGTTGCGGGCCTCGACGAGGTCCTTCTGCAGGGCGTTGGACTTGCTCAGCGCCTTCTCCGCCGCGTACTGGGCGTCCTTCAGCTTGGCGAGGTCGCCGCCGTACTCCTTGTCCAGCTTCTCGATCTGCCGGTTCAGCTTGGCGAACTTGGCGCTGTCCCCCGGGTCCATGGGGACGGACGCGGGCGGGGCCGCGCTCGCGGAGGGGGTGGCGGCGCCGATCAGCGGCAGCGCGGTGGCGATGGCCACGAGAGCCGTGGCGGTGCGTCGTCCACCTCGCCGGCGCGCGGTCGGCCGACAGGTGGAGGCGGGGGTCTCCACGTGTTCTCCTCTCGTCTCGGCCGTAGGTACGGAGGTCCGGGGGCCCTGAGGTCAATGAGCGCTAAAGAAGTCCAGCCTCGCCAAGGGTAGACCCCTGGATCCGGTGGGACGGCTCGGTACGCGGGAAGCCCGGCTTCCTTGCTGGGAGCCGGGCCATCCTACGTGACCGGCTTCACAACTTGCCCTTGTAGAGCAGCCGGTCGGGCTGGGATCGGAGCCCCTTGAGGCCATGGGTGGAATTGTCGTTCAGCCACTTCTGCACTTGCGGGAAGGTGGCCTTCTTGTGGGTGGACAGGTACAGGGCCGCGACACCGCTCACGTAGGGGGCGGCCATGGACGTGCCGCTGATCGCCTTGCGGCCGCCGCCCGGCCAGGTGGAGTAGACGCCGTAGCCCGGTGCGTTGATGTCGACGCACTTGCCCCAGTTGGAGAACGACGCGCGGGCGTCGGACTTGGTGGTCGCGCCGACCGCCATGACCCAGCCCGCCCCGGCCGGCGAGGACTTGCAGGCGTCCTTGTTGTCGTTGCCCGCGGCCACGGACAGGAAGACCCCGGACTTCGACAGGCTCGTCACAGCGGTGTTCAGCGCCGAGGACTTCGACCCGCCGAGCGACATGTTCGCCACGGCCGGCTTGGCGGCGTGCGTGCGCAGCCACTGGACGGCTGCGACGACGTCCGACATCGAGCCCGCGCCGTCGCAGTCGAGGACGCGCAAAGCCCGCAGCTTGACGGACTTGGCCGCACCATAGGTCTTGGAGCCGATGATGCCCGCGACGTGGGTTCCGTGCCCGTTGCAGTCACGGCCGTCGCCGTTGAACCTCTTCGCCGTCCACGCGATGGAGGCGCGGCCACCGAACTCCTTGTGCTTGACGTCCAGGCCGGTGTCGATGACGTAGGCGTTGACGCCGCTTCCGGAAGATTTGTAGTAATAGCTCTTCGAGAGCTTCCTGGACCGCTGGTCGATGCGGTCGAGGCCCCAGGGCAGAGGTGCGCGCTGGGTCTTGCTGGTCCGGACGATCTGGTCCTGCTCGATCGCCGCGACGCGGTGGTCGCGGCGCAGCCTGTCGAGCTGGTCGCCGGTCAGCTTGGCGGCGAAGCCGTTCAGCACGCCGTCGAAGCGCTTGACGCCAGCCGCCCCGACCTTCCCGGCGGTGTCGCCGGTGGACGCCCCGGGCTTCAGCGTGACGATGTACTGGCCGGGCACGGGAGTGCCCTCCGCCGCCCTCACCCGCACGAGGGAGGCGGGGTCGTCGGCGAGCACGGGGAGCGCCGCGGCGGCGCCGAGGCTGGTCGCGACCGCGCCGGCCAGCAGCAGCCTTCGGTGGACAGCCCGCACGGCCTCTCCTTCTGCCGGGGACCGCGTGCGGCGGGCCCGCCATGCGACCGATGATCTCGATCGAGGGAACCCTAGCGGAACTGTCCTGATTTGAGGTGACAAATTGGACGTGGCGCGGGGAATGGCTCCCGATCAGGCGCGGCTGAGCCTGCCCCCGTAACCGAGCTTCGTGCCCGGCTTGCTCCACGTGTACTGCAGCGTCCCGTCCGGCTGCCGGGTGATCTCGACGACGCCGCTCGTACACGGGCTGCCGATGGCCAGGTTCATCTTCAGTGCGCTCTCGGTGCCCCTGGTCAGTGTCAGAGTGCCGTCGCACTTCTCGCGTGGATACACCGCACGCGCGGTGGTGCCGCCCGCCTCGAACGTGACCTCCACTGGGAAAGAGGCATTGCGGCCGGTGTTGACCACATCGCCCTTCCAGGTACCCGCGAAAGAGGCCGGGATCGTCGTCACCGGACGGTTGTTGGACGCGTTCGCGCTGTCGGGTGAGCCCCCGCCGTCGTCCTTGAGCTGGGGCCACAGCACCAGCGCGATGATGGCGATCCCGACGCTGACACCGATGAACAGTGAAAGGGCGAGACCGAGCACATGGTTGCTGGGCCGCCTCATCCGCGCGATGGAGGCCAGCGGTGACGGGCGCCGCTCACCGTCGTCCCGCCCATGGCCGAGGCCGGGGATGAGATGCGGTTCGGAGACGTCCGGATAGTCGTGCATGCCGACCGCGTCGAAGACCGCCGTCGGGTCGGGGCCGACCGCGTCGAACCTCGCGGTCTGGTCCGCGTGGACCGGCTCGTCCCGCTCGTCCCGGCGGCCGGAGCCGGCCGGGCGGTCCAGGCCGACCGCGCCGAAGGTCGTCGTCGCCTCGAAGGCCGCCGGGTCCAGGTCGGCGGCGAGCGGCTCCGGCTCCGGCGGACGCGACTCCCGGCGCGGCTTGCGCGACAGCTTCCCGAGGAGGGGGAGGGAGGGCGACGCCGCCTCGGTCGGCGGCCCGGAAGGCCCGGAAGGCCCGGAAGGCCCGGGAGGACCGGGAGGACCGAAAGGCCCTGGCGGGGCAGGGGGCGGCGGCACAGGCGGCGTGGGCGGTGCGGGCGGCGGGGGCTGCATCCCCCTCGGCGGCGCGGGTGCGCCCATGGGGGAGCGCGGCGGCGGCACCGTCGGCGACGCCTGCTGCCTGGCGGCCGGGCCCGCCGCCAGGGCGCGCCCCACCTCCACCATCGAGGGTGGCATGCGGGCGGGGAGCGGGCTGCCGGCCCCCAGAAGCCGTTCAAGGATCTGCGCGGCGGTAGGACGCTCCGCCGGGACCTTGGCCAGAGCACTCGCCATGACCTCGCGCAGCGCATCGGGGACGTCCGACAGGTCTGCCTGGTCGTAGACGATGCGCTGCATCATCTCGTGGGGCGAACCCTCCCCGAACGGCGGTTTGCCCGTGGCGGCGAACAGGATGGTGGACGCCCACGCGAACACGTCGGCGGCGGAGCCGATGCCCATGCCGCTCAACTGCTCCGGGGCCTTGTAGGAGGGATCGTCGGTGATGTGCGCCGTGAAGGAGACGTTGACCGCTTCCAGAGCGTGCGCGATGCCGAAGTCGGTCATCCTCGGCCCGTCCCGTCCCAGGAGGACGTTTCCGGGCTTCAAGTTGTGATGAACGGCACCCGCCCGGTGGACGGCCGCGAGCGCGATCGCCGTACCCACCGCCAGACGCTCGACGACGGCGCCGCCGCGCACGCCCTCCTCGTCCACGAGCTGCTGGAGGGACGGCCCGTCCACCCACTGGCTCACCACATAGGGGCGGTCACCGTCCACATCGGCGTCCAGGATCGCCGCCGTGCAGAACCCGGACACCTTCCGGGCCGAGGAGAACGCGCCCGTGAACCGGGACCTGGCGACGGGCTCGCCGCTCAGCCGCACGTGCAGGACCTTCACCGCGACGTGGCCGCCGGACCGGTCCCTGCCGAGGAAGACGGCGCCCTGCTCGCCGACGCCGAGCCGGCCCGTGATCTCGACCGAGCCGAGTCTCAGCGGGTCACCCGGCTGCAGGGGCAGCGCCTCGGGCATCTGACGAACCTCCGTGTCCTCCGGGGACGCGCCCCGGCTCCCCGTCCAACTCACTCCCCCATGCCTGCACCGGGGGTCCTCTTTCTACCGCTTCGGCGTACTTCCTGTGGAAGGGCGGCCTCCCGTACCCACCGGTTCGCCACCGGCCGCCCGGCCACCGCGACCGACGGGGTAGCTTCGGGCGCGATGTCGCGAACTCCGCTCTCCCTCGCCGTCCTGAACGAGCAGCGCGCCGCGCTCGGCCTGCCGCCCCACAGCGGTCCGGACGAGCCCGCCGCGCTCCGTCGCGCGGCCCTGGACACGGTCCTCGCCTCCGCCGGGGCGGGCGGCGCCGAGCCGTCCCGTCCGGTGGTCAAGGGGGCGGTGCGGTTCCTGCTCGACCGGCTCGCCGAGCTGGCCCCGGGCCGTTCGGTGGAGGTCCGGGTCCCTCCGCACGCCGCCGTTCAGTGCATCGACGGCCCGCACCATACCCGTGGTACACCACCGAATGTGGTGGAGATGGACGCCGCGGCCTGGATCGCGCTGGCCACGGGACGGCTGGCCTGGGCCGACGCGGTCGCGGACGGACGGGTCAGGGCCAGCGGCGCGCGCGCGGACCTGTCGGCCTTCCTGCCCCTGCCCATCGACTGAGTCTTCCCCCGCCCATCGACTGGGGCGCCGCAGTGCGGGAGTATCCGCCTTGCTGGAGGTGATCCCCGTGCTGATCGCGCACTGGACGTTCGACGTCGCCACCGTGGACGGCCGCAGGGTCGCGGACGCGACCGGAGCCGGACCCGCCGCCGAACTGGACGAGACCGCCGGAATCGTCCCCGGCCGGGACGGTGAGGCGCTCTCGCTCAACGGACACGACCGGGCTGTGATCCCCGCCGCGCCCCAACTCGTCCTGAGCCAGGTGTTCGGGTTCAGCCTGGCGTTCTTCGTCCAGGTGACCGAGCAGCCGACGGGGGAGTGGCGCAGCCTCGTCTACAAGCCGGTCGCGGAGGACGACGCCCGGGGCCTCGGCCTGTGGCTGTATCCGGACGAGATGAGGCTGCGGGTCCAGTTGTTCACCGTCAAGGGACCGGACTACGTCGACAGCCACACCAGGCTGTCGCTCGGGGAATGGACCCATGTCGCCTTCGCGGTGAACACCGGAGGGATGTTCCTCTACATCAACGGCAAGCTGGATGTGGCCGTCCCGCTGGAACACCCCGTCGTCACACCGGCCGGACCCATCTACCTGGGTAGCGAACCCACCAAGCCCGGGTTCGGCGGCCTCATGGACGACTTCCGCGTGTATGCCTCACCGCTCGCCGAGGAAGCCGTCCGCGCGCTGGCCGACTGAGCGGCCGTCCGAGCGGCCGGCTGGGCAGCGGACTGAGCGGCGGGGCGGGGCTTCTCCTTGGCGAAGGGGAACTCGCGTTCCACGCAGCCCCGGCGTGACGGCTCGTCCGGGTACCGCGCCTCGTCCCCGCACTGCGCGGCCTTGCTCAGCAGCCAGAAGAGCGAACCCGCGCCGAGGACGAGGGCGAGCGCGGAGCAGACGACCCCCACGACGGCGCGCCGCCGATCGGGATCGCGCCGGGCGAGGGAGACCACCCCCAGGACGAGACCCACGACGGCGGGGATCACACCCGCCAGGCACAGCACGAGGCCCGCCAGCCCGGCGATTCCGAGCACCTGGGAGGCCCTCGCCAGCCCGCTCCGCCTGGGCGGCGCGGGCGGCGCGTAGGTCTCGTACCCGGGCAGTGTCATCGTTCCCCTCCACGTGTCGTCCTCAGATTCCCCCGAACCTCGTGATGCCCGTGGTGCAAGGGGGTAAAGCCCGGTTAAGACATGCCACCGATCGGACCAGGTGAACCGGGCATCTAGACTGATTGACGTGCCTCTCCGTGACGGACGTCTGAGCCACGACATCGATCCCTCCGACCGGGCTCCGCAGGACGCCTGCGGGGTCTTCGGCGTCTGGGTCCCCGCCGACCAGGCGTCGCGGGCCGAGGTGAGCAAGCTCACCTACTACGGCCTGTACGCGCTCCAGCACCGCGGCCAGGAATCGGCCGGAATCGCCGTCAGCGACGGTTCCCGCATCGTCGTGTTCAAGGACATGGGCCTCGTCGCCCAGGTCTTCGACGAGTCGGTGCTGAACACGCTGCGCGGCCACATCGCCGTCGGCCACTGCCGCTACTCCACGACCGGTTCGCCCACGTGGGAGAACGCGCAGCCCACGTTCCGGTCGACGGACGCGGGCGGGCTGGCGCTCACCCACAACGGCAACCTCATCAACACGCCCGAGCTGGCCGCGCGGCTGGAATCGGGGGTGCTGACCGCCACGACCGACACCGAGGTCCTCACGGCGCTGTTCGCCCACCACGGCGAGGGCGGCCCCATGGCCGCCGCCCGGGAGATCCTCCCGGCCACGCGCGGCGCGTACTCCCTGGTCTTCATGGACGAGGGGACGCTGTACGCCGCCCGCGACCCCGAGGGCGTCCGGCCGCTCGTGCTCGGCGAGCTGGAGGCCGGCGGGTGGGTGGTGTCGTCCGAGACCGCCGGGCTCGACATCGTCGGCGCCCGCTTCGTCCGGGAGATCGAGCCGGGCGAGCTGATCGCGATCGACGGCGACGGCGTGCGGTCCGAGCGGTTCGCCGAGCCGCGCCCCAAGGGCTGCCTGTTCGAGTACGTCTACCTGGCGCGGCCCGACACGACGATCGCCGGGCGCAGCGTCCAGGCCACCCGCGTCGAGGTGGGGCGCCGGCTGGCCCGCGAGCACCCCGTCGAGGCCGACATGGTCATCCCGACGCCCGAGTCGGGCACCCCGGCCGCGATCGGGTACGCGGAGGCGTCCGGCATCCCCTACGGCCAGGGGCTGGTGAAGAACTCCTACGTCGGGCGGACGTTCATCCAGCCGTCGCAGACGATCCGGCAGCTCGGCATCCGGCTCAAGCTGAACCCGCTGCGCGAGGCGATCGAGGGCAAGCGGCTCGTGGTGGTGGACGACTCCATCGTCCGGGGCAACACCCAGCGCGCGATCGTGTCGATGCTGCGCGAGGCGGGCGCCGCCGAGGTGCATGTCCGCATCTCCAGCCCGCCCGTCTCCTGGCCCTGCTTCTACGGCATCGACTTCGCGACCCGCGCCGAACTGATCGCCGGGAACCTGTCCGTGGAGGGGATCCGCGACTCCATCGGCGCCGACACTCTCGGCTTCGTGTCCCTGGACGAGCTCATCTCCGCCTCGCAGATCCCCAAGAACAACCTGTGCAGGGCGTGCTTCGACGGCATCTACCCCATCCCCGTGGAGCAGGACGCCCGCGGCAAGCATCTGCTGGAGGTCGGCCGGTGACGTCCTATGAGGCCGCCGGTGTCGACATCGCGGCGGGCGAGCGCGCCGTCGAGCTGATGAAGTCGAGGGTGGCGCGCTCACGGCGCCCGGAGGTCGTCGACGACGTCAGCGGGTTCGCGGGCCTGTTCGACGCGTCGGCGTTGCTGAAGTACAGGCGTCCCCTGCTCGCGACGTCCACGGACGGCGTCGGCACCAAGGTCGACCTGGCGCGACGCCTCGGCGTCTACGACACGGTCGGGCACGACCTCGTCGGCATGGTCATCGACGACCTCGCCGTGTGCGGGGCCGAGCCGCTGTTCATGACCGACTACATCGCGTGCGGGAAGGTCGTCCCGGAACGGATCGCCGACCTCGTCGGCGGTATCGCCGAAGCCTGCGCCCTGGCCGGATGCGCCCTCATCGGCGGCGAGACCGCCGAACACCCCGGGCTGCTGGAGTCGGACGAGTTCGACCTCGCGGGCGCGGGGACGGGCGTCGTGGAGGCCGACGAGATCCTCGGCCCGGACCGCGTCCAGGCGGGGGACGCCGTGCTCGCCATGGCGTCGTCCGGGATCCACTCCAACGGGTACTCGCTCGTCCGGCACATTCTGGCCACGACGGACCTGACCCTGGAATCGGCGCCCGCCGAACTGGACCGTCCGCTGGGTGAGGAACTTCTCACCCCGACGCGCATCTACGCCAGGGACTGCCTGGCGCTGGCCGAGGCCGGCGGAGTGCGCGCGTTCGCGCACATCACCGGCGGGGGACTGGCGGCGAACCTGGCCCGCTCCCTGCCGGCGACCGTGGACGCCGTCCTGGACCGCTCGTCGTGGGAGGTCCCGCCGCTGTTCCGCGTCCTGCGGGACCACGGCGGCGTGCCGCAGCCCGAGATGGACAAGACGTTCAACCTGGGCGTCGGGATGGCCGCGATCGTGAGCCCGGACGCCGCCGACGCGGCCCTGCGCCTGCTGGCCGCCCGCGGCGTTCCCGCCTGGACCCTCGGCGAGATCACCGAGGGAACCGGCACCGCCGCCTTCGCTTGAAGCCGGCGTGTGACGGGCTGAGAGGGGCTCTGAGCGCCTCTCAGCCCTCAACCGTCACACGGTCAGCATGAGCCGCCGAAGGTGCCCCAGGGGCTCTCTCGGCGGCCGGCGGAAACCATGACCCACACACCCCCCACAGAGGAAGAACCGCGTCGAACATGGAGAAGTCACGACAAACGCCACTGCCCGTGGTGGGCAGTGGCGCACTGTCGGCCGATCAACCGGAGGTGCCGTCCTTGCGGGGCTCCGTGCCGTAGTCCTCGGCGTAGTCGGCGTACTTCTCGGCGAGCTCGTCATACGAGTCGTCGCCGGAGTCCGGTACTCCCAGCTCGTCCTTCAGGCGGTCGAGGTCCGTGTTGCCGGTGTTGTACTTGAGCTGCCGGGCAACCTTCACCTGCTTGGCCTTGGCTCGGCCGCGACCCATTGGCTCGACCCCCTCGATGGTCAGGGCTTTCGTGGGCCCATCAACGCGCGCGTGTACCACACGAACCGGTGCCTGATGAGCCATGCGTCAGTCACGGGTACAACCGTACCCGTTTTGCGCCTGGCTCGGTACATCGACGGTACGTGGCGGCGCCCCTGTTGCTGATAACAACAGTGTATCCGGTGGTCACGAGTACGTGCCAAGGCCGCCGTGGGACGGTCGTACCGCGCCCCACGGCGGCCCTTACAACGGTCTTGCAACGGTCTAAACGGGTCTAGGAAGACCACTGTCCGGACACGCCGTCCGACCCAGGGTGACGGCCGCTAGAGGAGAATCCCCCGCAATCTGCCGATCTCGGTCATCCGCCGCTCCGCGAGCCGGTCGGCCGCGGCCGCCGGCGGGACGCCGTCGTCGGCGGCCAGCGCGAAGATCTTGAGGGTGGTGTCGTAGATGCCGGTGGCGCGGGCCTTGGCCCGGTCGAAGTTGAAGCCCTCGATCTCGTCCGCGACCTGGATCACGCCGCCCGAGTTCACCACGTAGTCGGGCGCGTACAGGACGCCTCGGTCGGCGAGGCTCTTCTCCACGCCCGTGTGGGCCAGCTGGTTGTTCGCGGCGCCGCAGACCACTTTGGCCCGCAGCACGGGCACGGTGTCGTCGTTGAGCGAGCCGCCGAGCGCGCAGGGTGCGTACACATCGAGATCCGCGCGGACCATGGCGTCACCGTCGGCCACGACCTCCACCTCGGGGTGCGATGACCGGACCCGGTCCACGGCCGCCTGGTTCACGTCGCAGATCACGACGTCCGCGCCGTCCTCGCGCAGGTGCTCCACCAGCCGGTGGCCGACCTTGCCGACGCCCTCCACGCCGACCCGCCTGCCGCGCAGCGTGGGCGATCCCCACGCGGTCTCGGCCGCGGCGCGCATGCCCTGGAAGACGCCGAACGCCGTGAGGATGGAGGAATCGCCGGCACCGCCGTGCGCGACCGTCCGTCCGGTGACGAAGCGGCACTCCCGCGCCACGACGTCCATGTCCTCGCTGTACGTGCCGACATCGCAGGCCGTGTAGTAGCGGCCGTTCAGCGACTGGACGAACCGCCCGAACGCCCTCAGCATCGCCTCGGACTTGTCGATGGCCGGGTCGCCGATGATGACGGCCTTGCCGCCGCCGAGGTCGAGCCCGGCCAGGGCGTTCTTGTAGGCCATGCCCCGGGACAGGTTCAGCACGTCGGCCAGTGCGTCCTCCTCGGAGCCGTACGGGAAGAAGCGGGTACCTCCGAGGGACGGGCCGAGCGCGGTCGAGTAGATCGCGATGATGGCGCGCAGGCCGCTGGCTTCGTCTTGGCAGAAGACGACCTGCTCGTGTCGGGGTTCGGTGCCCTTGTGGGGCGCCCCGAAGACATTAGGCACGGTAGTGCCCTCCTCTCTGTCTCCAGATCAGACTAGGACGCCGGATGCCCCACGTCCGCCCCGATCTCGTGTAACGATGCGGTGGTGCTTCCGTACGCCGCGTACCTACGGGTTTATGAACCGGTGACCGCCTTCCCGGAGCCCGCGCGGACCCTGTGGACGGTCTACGCCGATTCCCGGCGGCGCCCGCGGCGGATCCACGCGCTCGGTACGGAGCACCGCGAGGCGGCGCTCAGGCTGACCGCGTCGCCGCCGGAGGTCGCCCCGGAGCGGGAGAGCAGGGACGCCTACGTGCGGCGCCTCGACGACATGATCTACATCTGCCCGTGGGGGACGAGGCTGCGCTCCTGGCTGGCCTTCGAGCGGTTCCGGGGCGAGCACGCCGCCGGGGTCGCGGCCGCGTTCGTCCCGCCGCCGGCGGCGGAACGGGCGATGAGCGAGTTCGACCAGTGGAAGCGGGCCGGGCGGCCGCTGCGCCCGCACATCCTGACCAGCACCTGGCACGTCCCGCTCGACTGGTTCGTGCCGTTCGCGCGCGGCGAGCGGTGCCTGATGCTCGGTACGCCGGGGACCGGATACCGCAAGTCCGACGACGCGTCCGAGGAGCTCGCCGGACACGGCCCGGCGACGGCCGCGCCCGCGCGCACGCTCATCTACGTCACCTCGATGGGCGAGGCGCGCCGCCGGGTGGAGGCGGCGCTGCCGGTGGTGCGCGAGAACCTCGGCGACGGGACGGAGGAGGTCTACCTCCTGTCGGCCGGGCGGCTGGAGACGCTCGCCCGGTGGCTCGGCGGATTCCACCCGCGCGCACTCGTGGAGCTCGACTACGGCGGCCTCGTCCACCTGCTGGACGACCGGGCCCTGCGCGCGGACGAGTCGGTCGCCGAGATGACCGTCGCCCTCACCGGGATGGAGCGCGGCGAGGTCGAACTGACCGTGGCGATGTACAAGCGCCTGCTGGCCCGCTGGCGGCCCGTCCGGGCGCTCGAGGCCGCGAACTAAAACAAATTTCCCGAATCCGCGCGCGATACGACTATACGTGTCGCTAGAATCACGCAGCGTGACCCAGTGGCCCTTGCTCAGGTGCGGCGCCCCGCAGCCGCGGGGATGTTTGCACGCAACTGCAGTCAGGAACTTGCTTGTTGCGCTGAGTGGTGGCAAGGTTACACGTTGTGATGTCATAGTGGCTCTTTCGGGCCATAGGGGACATCAGTGACCACGCGAGGATCAATCGCAGGATCGCTGTCATCGGTCCACGGAGGAGAGGCCGCAAACATGTCAGCACGTACGCCAGAGGCCGAGCCCCTGCTGACGCCGGCGGAGGTGGCGACGATGTTCCGCGTCGACCCCAAGACCGTCACGCGGTGGGCGAAGGCGGGAAAGCTCACGTCCATCCGGACGCTCGGGGGGCACCGCCGCTACCGCGAGGCGGAGGTGCGGGCGCTGCTCGCCGGCATCCCGCAGCAGCGCTCGGAATAAACACGCACGGCACCAAGGGGGGACGGCCGGGGGCCACTGGGGCGCATCTCGTACCGCGAGGTCGGCCCGAGGTCTCCCGGGCGAATGGGCCGGTCCCACGGTCATCCGAGAACCGTGGGCACCGGGCCGCTCACCGTTCGGCCGGTATCCCGCCCGCTGACCCGCGGGCGGGATCTGGCCTGTACGGAATTTCGGACACCCAACAGCTAAGCGTCCACAACCGGACACAAGCCTTCAACCGCCCCGCCAATCCCGGTCGCCCCGGTCGTTCCGGCAACCCCGGTCGCTCTGGGAGCCGCGGTCGTTCCAGGAGTTCCGATCGTTCCGGCGGTCCTGGGAGCTAGGCGTTCAGTTCCTCTTGGGAGAGGCGGTCGAAGAGGGCCCCGGTCCCCGGATCGTGGCGTCCGGCCGTCTGCATGATGGCCACCAGCTGGTCGACGAGCAGCCGCTCCAGCTCGGCCCGCGGGATGTCGCTGTTCTCCAGCCAGTCCAGGCCGGCGGTCTCCACCACGGCCATCCAGGAGCGCAGCGTGATGCGCAGGACGGGCGGCGGCTCCGTCACGTCCAGCGAGTGCAGGATCCGGTCCAGCAGCAGCCGGCGGATGCCGTCGACGATCTCGCCGACCTCACCGGAGCGGTCGGCCGGGCCGCCGCGCAGCAGCGCCGTGTAGCCCGCGGCGTGGCTCTCCACGAAGTCGAAGTAGCGCTGCAGCGAGATCCGCAGCCGTTCCAGGGGCTTGCCCTCGGTGGGCGGTTCGAGCAGCACCGACAGCTTCTTCGCCGCGCTGCCGAGCGCCGCGATGTACAGCTCGTACTTGCCGCCGAAATAGTGGTAGACGAGCGCGCGGGAGGCGCCCGCCGCGGCCGCGACGTCGTCGATCGAGATGTCCTCGGGCGAGCGCGCGCTGAACAGCTGCAGCGCCGCGTCGATCAGTTCCTCGCGCCGCTCGTCCACGCTGAGCCTGCGTCGGCCGCGCCCACCGCGCTGTCCGCCGCCCCGCCCGCCGCTCTGCCGGCTCCCCGCCTTGTCGCCGGCCACCGCACGTTCTGCCACGTGGGCAGGGTATCCGAGGCGGGCACGCGGGAGATCCCGCCGACCGCGACGCGGCCGGCCTTTTCACCGGCTCGTGATCATCGCCACCGGATCGTGATCACCCGCGGACGGCACTGTGATCCGGAACACCACAGCCCTGAACCACCATTCGCGGATGCCCGTTACTCCCTGTTGCGACGGTTTGGGGGGAAGGCGCGGCATCATGGCATCTCCTCCCGAGCGGAGGACGGCGCGCCGGCTCCCCCGGCGGCGTGCCGTCGCGGCAGGTCCTGCAGGTCCCCCCGGACGGAGTGCCATGTCAGCTGATGAACCGAACCCCCCGTACGAACGGCAGGGAGAGGGTGCGGTGCCCCCGCCGCGCGGCGGCCCCTCTCCGGCCGCGCGCGGCGGAACCCCGCCGGCCCCGCGCGCGGAGGGGCGGGCGGTGCCGGCGCCGAAACCGACGATCCGCAACGTCGCCGAGCGCGCCGGAGTCTCCAAGTCGCTCGTCTCACTGGTGATGCGGGGGTCGCCGCATGTGAGCGAGCGGCGGCGGCAGGCCGTCCTGCAGGCCGCCCGCGAACTCGGCTACCGGCCGAACGCCGTCGCGCGGAGCCTGGTCGAGGGCCGCACCCGGCTGATCGGCGCCATCGTCGCCGACCTGCACAACCCGTTCTTCGCCGAGTTCCTCGACGGGCTGCAGGAGAGCCTGCACGGCGCCGGCCTGCGGATGCTCGTCGGCAGCGGCCGCTGGGACCCGCTGTTCGAGGCCGAGGCGGTCGAGGCGTTC
Source organism: Spirillospora sp. NPDC047418 (assembly GCF_040643275.1). Lineage (NCBI taxonomy): Bacteria > Bacillati > Actinomycetota > Actinomycetes > Streptosporangiales > Thermomonosporaceae > Spirillospora > Spirillospora sp. NPDC047418. The sequence goes on along the minus strand of NZ_JBEYTW010000022.1, from coordinate 23,532 downwards.
CTGGAGATGCGCGTGGACGGCCTGGTCCTGCTCAGCGTCGTCCCCGAATCGCTCAAGGAGGCCACCGCGAGCGTCCCCGTCGTGATGGTCGGTGAACGCGACGTGCACGGCGTCGACATCGTCGTGGACGACGACGAGCTCGGCGCGAGCCTGGCCGTCGACCACCTCGTCGAACTCGGGCACCGCCGGATCGCGCACATCGAAGGGGCGCGCTCGACCACCGCCCACTACCGCCGCACCGGCTATGAGAAGGCCATGCACCGGCACGGGCTGTCCGCGGAGATCGTCGTCGAGCCCGGCGACTTCACCGAGGACGGCGGCTACCGGGCCGCGGGCGCGCTGCTGCGCCGCGACGCCCGCCCCACCGCGATCTTCGCTCCGAACGACCTCGTCGCGACCGGTGCGCTGTCGGCCGCCGACGAGCTCGGCATGACCGTCCCCGCCGACCTGTCGATCGTCGGGTACGACAACACCCATCTCGCGGCGATCCGGCACATCTCGCTGACCAGCGTGGACCAGCCGCGCCGCGACATGGGACGGGTGGCCGCCGAACTGCTCACCGCGCGCATCGGCGACCCGTCCCGGCACCCCCGGCAGAACCTGGTCGTCCCGCACCTGGTGGTGCGCTCGACCACGGGGCCCGCTCCCGCCCCGTGACCCGCCGCCCTCGGCAGCCCCGAGGGACGTCCCCCCGCCGCACATCGCTCCCGCACGTACGCATCCCCGGCGGCACCGCGCCCGTGGCCGGTTATGGCCGGGGACAGGGGGACGGTCGATCGTCCCTAGAACCGGTGTAAGCCGGGTAAGGGCCCGGCCAAGACTGCCGCATTCGCCGGTCCCCGGCCCGCCGCCAGGTGGTTAATGGACTCACCGTCCGACGGGTGGATCCGGGCGGCCTCGGGGGAGGCCGCCCGGACGGGGCCCGCCGGACCGCACCGGGAAAGTCCACTGGGGGGTTCAGCTCGTGCGTGATCCGGAACTGGTGTCGTGCGCGCAGCGCGCGGCGAGCGAATTGGAGCGGGCGTGGTCGGAGTGGCGGCACGCGCGCGGCCTGGCCGAGCAGGTGTCGGAGTCCGTCGCCAGCTACGTGGCCCACTCGATCGACCACCCGTGGGGGCGGCCCCGCGTCGTCCTCGGCCTGGACGCCGACGAGGCGCGGGCCCTCGCCGCGCTGCTCGGCAAGGAGGATCCGCTGCGCTGATTTCGCGGACTTCGTTTGACGAACCGGCGGGGCCGTGCAGACTGTCATGGTCCCGGTAACGAAGTCATCACGGAGGAATCGGCCTGTGCGCATCCAACGAGGCGGCCCCGCGGCCGCCGGTCTCGCGCTGTGCCTCGGCGCCGCGCTCACCGCGTGCAGCGGTTCCTCCGGTGCGTCCACCGCCGACCCCGCGATCCCGCCCGCGGCCGGCGCCCCGTCTTCGAGCGACCGGACGCCGGCGTCCGCCGAGGACGACGCCGCGCCCCTCGCCGGCAAGGTCGTCGTCATCGACCCCGGGCACAACGGCGGCAACGCCGCGCACCCGTCCGAGATCAACAAGCAGGTCAAGATCGGCAACGGCAGCAAGGCGTGCGACACGACCGGCACCGAGACGAAGGCCGGCTACGCCGAGCACGCCTTCACCTGGGACGTCTCGAAGCGGCTCGCCAAGCTCCTGCGCGCCCGCGGCGCCAAGGTCGCGCTGACCCGCGAGGACGACAAGAGCGTCGGCCCCTGCATCACCGAGCGCGCCGCCGTCGGCAACAAGCTGAAGGCCGACGCCGCCATCTCCGTCCACGCCGACGGTGCCGCCTCGTCCGGGCACGGCTTCCACATCATCGAGCCGATCTCCATCGGCCGGAACGCCGACATGGTCACCGGCTCCGCCAAGCTCGGCAAGGCCCTCCGCGACGCCTACCACGACGGCACCGGCATCCCCTACTCCAACTACCTCGGCAAGAACGCCATCGACCGCCGCGACGACCTCGGCGGCCTCAACATGTCGAAGGTCCCCAAGGTCTTCATCGAGTGCGGCAACATGCAGAACAAGGGCGACGCCGCCAAACTCTCCAGCTCCTCCTTCCGGCAGCGCATCGCCGACTCCCTCGCCAAGGGCTTTGAGCAGTACTTGATTTGAGCAGTACTTGAGTTGACCTGCCGAGAGGCCGCCCTCCCAGGCCGGGACGGTGCGGGAGGATGGGCGGGTGAGTGGGCTTCTTCGGGTGCGCGAGTTGTTGGTCGGGGCCGGTTACACGGTCGGCGGGGTCCGGGAACTCCTCGGGGCTGTTGCGGGCGGGGCTTTGGCCCGGGACGAGATCGTGCCCGCCTTGCGGGCTACTCGGGGCGGGTCGCCCCTCGAACTGCTGACGCGGTTGTTCTGGTTGCAGGTGCCCGTGCCGGTGGACGCCATTCCGGCGGATGAGCTCGTGGCCGCGGGGCTGGTCGAAGTGTCCGGTGGGGAGATGCGGGCGCTTTTGCGGGTCGAGCCGCTGGAGGGCCTGGGCGGGGACGGGCATGTGGGGTATGTCGTGTCCGATCTCAAGGTGCGGCCCGGGGCCGGGGGCGTTCCGGCGGGCGATCACGTCGTGGGGACGGGCGGGGCGTCCGGGAATCTGGCGCGGCTGGTTGTCCACAGGGCTGTGGACAACGTGCTCGATCTCGGGACCGGATGCGGGGTGCAGGCCGTCCATGCGGCGGCCCGGAATCCCGGGGCGAGGGTCACCGCTACGGACGTCAATTCGCGGGCCCTGGAGTTGGCCGCGATGAGTTTCGCGCTTTCGGGTGTCGAGGGCGCCGAACTCCTCGAGGGGTCGTTGCTGGAGCCGGTCCGGGGACGGCGGTTCGATCTGATCGTGTCGAATCCGCCGTTCGTGGTGGCGCCGGAGGAAGGACCCCGGTTCACCTACCGGGAGTCGGGGATGGCGGGGGACGACTTCTGCCGCTCGCTCGTCGGAAAGGCGCCCGATTACCTCACCGAGGGCGGATATTGCCAGCTCTTGGCCAATTGGCTGCATGTCGACGGTGTTCCCTGGGAGGAGCGGGTCGGCGGCTGGGTGGACGGGTGCGACGCGTGGATCGTCCAGCGGGACGTCCAGGATCCGGCGGAGTACGCCGAGTTGTGGCTGCGGGATTCGTGCGAGGCCGGGACGCCCGAGTACCGGGCGCGGTATGACGCGTGGCTCGACTACTTCGAGCGGCACGGGGTCGTCGGGGTCGGGTTCGGGTGGATCACGTTGCGGCGGAGCGAGCGTCCGGTGGTCCGGGTCGAGGAGTTGCGGCACGCCGTCGAGGAGCCCGTCGGCGCCTACGTTGAGGATGTTCTCAACGGGTTGGCGAAGGGCGCAGAGTTTTCCACAAGCTGTGGACAACTTCTGGCGGCGGTCCCGGGGCTCGTCCAGGAACAGGTCGGCCCGCCCGGCGCCGAGGACCCGGAGCGGATCGTCCTGCGGCAGGCCGGCCGGCTGCGCCGCGCGGCCGGAGTCGGGACGGTCGAGGCGGGCCTCGCGGGGGTCTGCGACGGCACTCTGCCCCTTGACCCGCTGCTGGACGCCATCGCCCAGCTGACCGGTATGGACGCGGGCCGGGTGCGCGCGCATGCCGACGCGGTCCTGCCGGAGCTCATCGCGGACGGCTTCTTCGTCTAGGCCGGACGACCGTCGACATCGCCGCCGCGACGTCGCGGTAGCGCGCGATGAGCACGGAGAAGCCGATCGCCAGGTAGACGCCCGAGATGACCAGCCGGGCCATCTCGCTCGGCAGGACGAACTGGACCGCGAACAGCCCGAACAGCACCGCCGCCTCCCACCGCCTGAAGACGAGGTCGACGAGGAAGGCGAGGCCGAGGACGGTCTGCGCGGCGGTCAGCAGCACCTCCTCGGTCTGCCGGGAGTCCAGCGGCAGCGACCAGGCGCCGCCGCCGATCCGGTAGGCGAGCGGCAGCGTGCCGATCAGCAGCGTCCACTGGTTGACCTTGCTCGACAGCAGCGTCCCGATCGCGTCGGCGTCCCGCAGCCGCCACGCGAACATGGCGGCGACGAGCAGCTCCGGTGCCTCGGAGGCGAACGGCGCCAGCCACTGCACCAGGAGGAACTCGTCGATGCCGAGGGACGTGCCCGCGTCCACCAGCGCGTTCGCGAACGGTTCCGCCGACACGAAGACGACGATGGCGCCGAGCGCGAACCCGGTCCAGGTCACCGCGCGCCGCCGCGTCTTCGGCAGCGCGGCGAGGCGGGCGGGGACGCCGGCGAGTTCCTCGACGCCCTGCCGCGGGTGGCGGGAGATCCGCGCGATGTAGAGGACGTACAAGGCGATCAGGACGACGGAGATGTACCACCCGATCTCGCCGGTCAGTGCCGGGATGAAGCCGAGGACGGCGGCGAGCGCCAGGAAGCCGAGTTCGATGCGGTGCAGCGGCGTCAGCCGGACGTCCCGCCGCCCGGTGCCGGGTGCGGCGTGCCTGCCCCGTCCGCCGCCGGTGCCGCCGGAGGCGCGGCGGACGGCGAGCGCGAACGCCAGCACCACCAGCGCCCAGCCGACCCCGACGAGCAGCCGGTTCGCGCCCGTCATGTTGGCGGCCGCGTAGGCGGTGTACTGCGGTCTCGTCCCGGCGGCGTAGGCGTAGTACAGGTCGACCGCGTACTCGGGCAGCACCGCGATGAGCGCCAGCACCGCGATCGCGAGGGCGCCAGGCATGTCGGCGCGCGCGGTCTCCGCCGCCCACATGAGCAGGATCGCCGCCGCGAGGACGCCGAGGCCGAAGACGGCCATGGCGGCGACCGCGGGAAGCTCGAAGCCGCCGGCCCGTGTCACGAGCGCCGGCAGCGCGAGGAGCAGCGCCGGCGCGACCCGGATGAGCAGTGTCCTGCGGGTGATCGACTCGCCGGCCATGCCTGGACGGTGCCCGGGGTCGTCCCGCTGATGCTCGCCCTCGGGGCAAGCGACGGGCAAATACGGGCGGGGACGGTCAGCGGCGGGCGTCGTCCAGGGTGCGGAACGCGCTCGCGCGGAGCCGGCGGGAGAGGTCGCGGTTGACGCGGTGCGCCCACAGCGGCCCGCCGTAGATCATGCCGGTGTAGCCCTGGACGAGGGTGGCGCCCGCGCGGACCCGCTCCCACACGTCGTCGCCCGTCTCGACACCGCCGACCGAGACCAGCGCGAGCCGGCCGCCGGTCCGGGCGCGCAGCCGCCGCAGCACGTCCAGGGACCGCTCCTTCAGCGGCGCCCCGGACAGGCCCCCGGTCTCTTTGACGAGGACGGGCGCGCTGAGCAGGGCGTCCCGCCCGATGGTGGTGTTGGTCGCGATGATGCCGTCCAGGCCGAGGTCGAGGGCGAGGTCGGCGACCGCGTCGATGTCGTCGTCGGCCAGATCGGGCGCGATCTTGACGAGCAGCGGGACGCGCCGGGACGTCACCCGGTCGGCGGCCTCGCGCACGGCCGTCAGCAGCGGGCGCAGATGCTCGACGGCCTGGAGGTTGCGCAGGCCGGGCGTGTTGGGGGAGCTGACGTTGACGACCAGGTAGTCGGCGTAGGGCGCGAGCCGCTCGGCGCTCGCCACGTAGTCGGCGGCGGCCGACGCCTCCGGGACGACCTTCGTCTTGCCGATGTTGACGCCGACGATCGTCCCGGCACGGCGCCCGCGCAGCCGCCGCGCGGCGGCCGCGGAGCCCTCGTTGTTGAAGCCCATCCGGTTGATGACCGCCCGGTCGGGCGGGAGCCGGAACAGCCGGGGGCGCGGGTTGCCGGGCTGCGGGCGGCCGGTCACCGTGCCGATCTCGACGTGGCCGAACCCGAACGCGCCGAGCGCCTCGTAGACGGCGGCGTCCTTGTCGAACCCGGCGGCGAGCCCGAGCGGGCTCGGGAAGTCCAGCCCGAGCGCGTGCACGGCGAGCCCCGGGTCGCGGGGCGCGAGCAGCCGGCGCAGCAGCGGCGCCAGCCCCGGCACGGACTGGACCGCGCGCAGGCCCCGCAGCGTCAGGTGGTGCGCGGCCTCCGCCGGGACGCGGGAGATGACCAGTGAGAACAGGAGTCGATACATCACCGCGAGTATCTCAGAAGGGGGATGCGCGTCAGCGTCCGAGGAAGGTGCGGCGGAGGGTGAGGCGGACGTCCCGGCTCGCCTGCCGCATCGTCCGCCGGACGGAACGGGCCGGCTCCAGCACCGACACCCGCCACGCCGCCCCGATGCCGCGCCCGATCGGGCGCAGCACGCTCGTCCCGATCCAGCGGGCGGGGGCGACGATCACGACCCGCACCGGGACGACGACGAGCGTCCGCCAGAGCCAGCGAAGTAGGCGGGACGCGAGCCGCCACGTCCCCACGACGCCCGCGAGCACCGGCGCCAGCAGATACCGCCACAAGGCGGTGGCGGGGACGACGAACAGCACGTGCCCGAGCCAGGCTAGGCACCGCCCGAGCAGCCGCCATGACCAGGCGATCCCGGCCGCGAGGGCGCTGAGGCCGGCCGCGAGGAGGCCGAACGCCCCGCGCCCGAGCCAGGCGAGGGCGAGCAGCGGCGGCCGCAGGACGTACCGCCACAGCAGCACGGCCGGCATGACCACGAGCACGCCGATCAGGAACACGATCCCGTGCCAGGCGCCGGACAGCAGCCACGCCAGCCCGCGCAGCGGACGGAGCAGGACGAACTCCAGCAACCGGCCGAGCCCGCGTCCGATCATGGCCAGGAACCGGCCGACCGGGGCGATCAGCACGCGGTAGAGCCATCGGCCGAAGCGCCCCGACCCGCGTCTCACCACGACGCCGAGCCAGCGCAGCGGCCGGACGAGAAGGAGATCGAGCACGGCGGCGATCCCGTGCCCGATGGCCGAGAAGAGCCGCCCGAGCGGAACGAGTAGCCACCGGTAGAGCGCACGCCCCGTGCCCCGCAGGCCGCGTCCGATCAGCACGAACAGGTCGTGGACGAGGCGCAGCGGCAGCACGACGATCAGCGCGATGACGCGTGCCGGGACGACGATCCAGGCCGGGCCCGGCCGCGCCGGAACCGGCTCCTTGCTCAGGCCGAGCGTGCCGCCCGCAGATTCGTCTCCGGTCACCGCTGCCTTCCTCGCCGGTCCATTGCCCTGCTTTGACCCGTTTCGCGGGCTTCCGGTTCCCGGGCTTGAACCCTTTCGCGCGGCTCACCGTACTCCTCGTCGGTCCGGCAGAGCGGTGCGGCGGCTCCACCTGGACCGACGGACGGGACCCGGACCGGAGACCGGGCCCCAGACGACCTGGAGGACAGATGAGATTCCCACGTTGGGCGATCCCCGTCGCGGCCGCCCTGACCGCGACGGGACTCGTGGTGAGCGCGTGCGGGCAGGAGAGCGCCGGGGGGAGGCAGAACACGGCCGCGGGCGCCAAGGCGCCGGCCGCACCGGCCGCCGACGCCCCCGCCCCCGCCGCCGCGCCGACCGCGCTGGAGGTCGCGAGCGTCTCGAAGCTCGGCAAGATCGTCACCGATGGGAACGGCCGGACGCTGTACCGGTTCGACAACGACACCGCGCGCCCGCCCGCGTCCACCTGCGCGGACGCGTGCGCCCGTGCGTGGCCGCCGGCGGCGGCCGGCGCGGGTGAGACCGAGGTGCAGGGCGTCGAGCAGTCCCTCGTCGGCAAGGTGAAGCGGCCGGACGGGACCTGGCAGGTCACGCTCGGCGGCTGGCCGCTGTACCGGTTCGCCAAGGACCAGAGCCCCGGCGACGTGAAGGGCCAGGGCGTCGGCGGCACCTGGTACGCCGCGTCCCCCACCGGCAAGAAGGCCGCCCCGGTGAAGAACCGCTGGAAGGGCTGGACGGTCGTCAAGGCGAAGAACGACCCGAAACTCGGCCTGATCCTGACCGACGGCAACGGCCGGACGCTCTACCGCTACGACAAGGACACCGACAAGCCGCCGACCACCCGATGCTTCGGCGCCTGCAAGAAGGCATGGCCGCCCGCCACCTTCAAGGGCTGGAAGAAGCTGAAACTCGAAGGCGTCAGCAAGAAGGTCGTCGGCTTCATCGAGCGCAAGGACGACGGCAAGTGCCAGCTCACCATCAACGGCTGGCCCATGTACTACTACGAGAAGGACGAGCAGCCCGGCGACACGAACGGCCAGGGCGTCGGCGGGGTCTGGTGGGCGACCACCCCGACCGGCAAGAAGGCCGCCGGCACCGGCTCGTCCACGGGAGGCGGCTACTAGCCGCCCGCACAGGCGAAGGCGCGGAGGAATCGCGGGTCGGTCGGGGCCCGCGCCCTCCGCGCCTTCTTCATGTCCGGATCAGGGAGTCTCCACGATCTGCCACCGGCCGACATCGTGATAATCGGAGTCGTAGATGGACGACTCGTCACCGACCTTCAACTCGTAATGCCGGACGTTCCCCGCCCAGTACCGCAGGATGCGCCCCAATTCCTTGACGGCGTCCTCGGCCACGGCACCTTCACTCATATCGACCTCAAGTACGAACTTCACCGCACTCACCTCCACCTTCAAGTGTTCCATTGAATTACCTTGTGAATGTTTCCACGCGGTCACCAGCGGCCTAGCGCCTTGCCGAACGATCAACCCTCAAACGGACTCGAACACAGCGGCTTGCCTCGCCACTCGGTCAATCGACTTTCGTGTTAGTGTTGGTTGTCATGAAAAGGGGGTATACGCAGCGGGCTCGGGCGCGGTCGGCGGAGGCGACTCGGGAGCGGGTCCTGGACGCGGCGGTCACGCTGCTCAGTTCGCGGCTGCGGTCGGACGTGCGGCTGGAGGACGTCGCCGCCGAGGCGGGCGTGAGCGTCCCGACGGTGCTGCGGGCGTACGGCACCCGGGCGCGGCTGATCGAGCTGGCCCTGGAGAAGGTGCTCGAAGGGATGGGCGCCGAGCTGCGGCGGCCCGAGCCGGGGGACGTCGCGGGCTCGGTGGCGGCCTGGTTCGACCACTACGAGAAGTTCGGTGACGTGGTGGTGCGCAACCTGGCGGACGAGTCCGACCCCGCGGTCGCGCCGATCGTCCAGATCGGGCGGGCCCGGCATCGGCGGCATGTCGAGAGCCAGCTCGGGCCGCGGCTCACCGGGGTCCCCGAGGAGCGCCGCGCCAGGGTCGTCGACGCGCTGGTCTGCGCCTGCGACGTCTACACCTGGAAGCTGCTGCGCCGCGACATGGCTCGTCCGCGGGACGAGGCCGAGGCGACGATGACGATGATGATCGAGGCACTGCTGGAGGGAGCGTGACATGGCCGGCTGGTTGCTGCTGACCTGGGACGGAGCCGGGAACCAGGGTCCGATGATCGCGCTGGCGCAGCAGCTGGCGGCGCGCGGCCACCGGGTCGTGTTCGCCGGTTACGGCGGCCAGCGGGCCCGCTTCGAGGGGGCGGGGTTCGAGTTCCGGACGCTGCCCCGCGCGGACGCGGGCTACCCCGCCGCGCCGCCGCCCGAAGGCTGGCTCCCGGCGCTGGTCGGTGCGGTCTGGGCCTGCCCCGCGCAGGCGGCGGACGTCGACGAGGTCCTCGCGGACGGCTCCTTCGACGGTGTGGTCGCCGACTGCCTGATGTTCGGTGCGCTCGCCCGGCTGGAGACGTCCGCGATCCCGGCGGCGGTGCTGGTGCACAGCGCGCCGGGGGCGCTCTGCCCGCCGGGCCAGGGGATGGACGGGATGCTGCTGCCCGCCGTGAACGCGCTGCGCGAGGACGCCGGCCGTCCGGCCCTCGAACGCCTGTGGGACGCGTGGACGCCCTTCCCGGCCCTGTGCGCGAGCATCCCCGAGCTGGACCCGCTCGCCGACCGGGCCCCGTTCGAGTACGTCGGCCCGATGGCCGAGGAACAACCGCCCTCCGGGTGGCGGCCGCCCTGGCGTGCGGACGACCCGCGCCCCCTCGTGGTGGCCGGCTTCTCCACCGGCCTGGCCTGGGACCAGACCTCGCGCATCCAGCGCACGCTGGACGCGTTCGCCGACGGCGGCGGGCCGCGCCTGCTGATCACCACCGGCATGATGGACGCCGCCGGCCTGCGCGTGCCGGAGGATGCGACCGTCCTGCCCTGGCTGCCGCACGCCGAGGTCCTTCCGCACGCGGCGGCGGTCGTGACGCACGCGGGGCACGGCACCGTGGCCGCCGCCCTCGCGCACGGCGTGCCGCTCGTCGCGCTGCCGAACCCGGCCGCCGACCAGCCGGTCCTGGCCCGGCGCGCGGCCGACCTCGGGGCCGGCATCGCCCTGGACGGCGAGACCGCGGGTCCCGGGGAGATCGCGGCGGCCGTCCGCACGGTCATCGAGGACCCGTCCTACCGCGCCGCCGCGCTGTCGCTGGCCGGCCGCATCGCCGCCGCACCGGGGCCGGCGGGGGCGGTCGGCCGGCTCGAACGACTGCTCCGGAGGACGTCGTCCGGGCGGGCCGGCGGGGACCGTGCGGCGCGCCTCAGCTGAGGGGCTTCACCAGGAGTTCGAACTCCAGGTCGTCCCGCTTGGGGAGGCCGAAGCGCTCGTCGCCGTAAGGGAACGGGCTCTTCTCGCCGGTCCGGGTGTAACCGCGGCGGATGTACCAGGCGATCAGGTCCTCGCGGACGCTGATGACCGTCATGTGCATCTCCTTCGCGCCCCAGTCGTCGCGCGCCAGCCGTTCCGCCTCGGCGAGGACCGTCCTGCCGAGGCCGCCGCCCTGGCGGGCCGGGTCCACGGCGAACATGCCGAAGTAGGCGTGCCCGCCGCGGTCCTCCAGCTGGCAGCAGGCGATGAGGCGGCCGCCGTCCTCGGCGACCAGCATCCGCCTGCCGGTGCCGCTCACCGCGTCCTCGACCATGCCGGGGTCGGTGCGCCGCCCGTCCAGGATGTCGGCTTCGGTGGTCCAGCCGGCGCGGCTGGAGTCGCCGCGGTAGGCGCTCTCGATGAGCGCGACGAGGCCGGGGACGTCGGCCGGCGCCGCCGACCGGAAAGTGGGGTTCACGGTGCTCACAAGCGGACTTTAACGCCGCCCCGGCCGTGCTCCGGGTCCGCTCCGGGGTTGCGATCCGAATCCTGGACGTTTAACATCCAGGTTATGCGGATGAGCGAGGGGGTCGAGTGGGCGATCCACAGCTGCATCAACCTGTCCTGGCTGGAGCCGGGTGAGGCGGTCACGGCGGGCAGGCTGGCGGCGTTCTACGCGCTCCCCGCGGCCTACCTGAACAAGCAGCTGCAGGCGCTCGCCCGCGCCGGGATCCTCACCTCCACCCCCGGGCCGCGCGGCGGGTTCCGGCTGGCGCGCAGCCCGGAGGACATCTCGCTGCTGGACGTGGTGGCGGCCATCGAGGGCCGGGAGGAGGCGTTCCGGTGCGAGCAGATCGTGCGGCAGGGGCCGGGCGAGCACGAAGGCGTCGACTACCGCCGGAGCTGCTTCGTCTCCCAGGCCATGCGGCGCGCGGAGATGGCCTGGCGCAGGGAGTTGGCCGGGCAGACCCTCGCCGATCTCCGGCGCACGGTGGAGCGCCGCCTGCCGTCCGCCCCCGGCGAGGCCCGCGCCCGGTTCGCGAACCTGCGGACCTGAACCCGGCCGGCGCCCTGCCCCCGGCAGAGCGTCCGGTCATTTCGGTTAATTCTGGACAGAAAATGTCCAGATTCGAGGAAGGCAGCACCATGCAGGCACGGATGAACATCGTCAAGCCCGCCGCCGCGGGCTACCAGGCCATGCTCGCGCTGGAGTCGTACGTCAACGGCACCGGCCTCCCGCAGAGCACCCTGGAGCTGGTCAGGCTCCGGGTCAGCCAGATCAACGGCTGCGCGTACTGCGTGAACATGCACGCCGCCGACGCCAAGAAGGCCGGCGAGACCGACCAGCGGCTCTGGTCGGTGGCGGCCTGGCGCGAGGCGCCCTACTACACCGACGAGGAGCGGGCGGCGCTCGCCCTCGCCGAGGCGGCCACGCGGATCGCCGACAACCCGGCCGGGGTACCGGACGACGTCTGGAGCGACGCGGCCGACCACTACGACGAGGAGTCCCTCGCCGGCCTCGTCATGGCGATCGCGGCGATCAACGCGTGGAACCGCATCAGCGTCACCGTCCGCAACACCCCCGCCGCGGCCGCCTCCTGACCCGCCGTCCGCCGGTCTACTGGTCGATCCGGCAGTCCGGGCCGATCGGGCGGGTGATCGACCAGTACCGGCGGAAGTGGCATTTCGCCATCTTCCAGCGGCCGTCCTCGATGACGTACTCGTCGTCGTACTCGCCGGTCGTGACGGTCTCGGTGTTCTCGAACAGGTTGACCTGGCGGAACTTCAGCGTCCAGCGCCCGGACGCGGCCGTCTCGCCGTGGACGGTGATGTCCGGGTGCATCGCGTGGTGCATGTCGAGGATGGCGTTCCTGCCGTCGATCTTCTGCAGGGCGATCCGCTCGAAGACCCGGGCGATGCCGTCGGCGTCGTCGAACGCGCCGAGCCGGCCGTAGTCGATGGAGGCGCCCGAGGCGATGAAGCAGGCCCGGAACTCCGCGGGGTCCTTGGCGTCGCAGGCGCGCAGGTAGCGGTGCTTGAGGGCCTTGATGTCCTCGATGGCCTCCAGCCGGGCGATGCGCGCGGCGATGTCGGGACTCGGCATGGTCGCCGACTCTGGTCCGCCGGGGGCCGCGCCGTCCAGCGGTGTCCCGGTGAACGGGAGAGAGAAGGATCTCGGGCCGGCCGGCGCGCAGGATCGTCGGCATGAGCCTTGGCGAGCTTGGCGGGGAGGACGTCCGGCACCGGATGCTCGACGCCGGCGACATCACGCTTCATGTGGCCGAGCAGGGTGACGGGCTCCCGGTGGTCATGTGCCACGGGTTTCCGGGGCTCTGGTACAGCTGGCGCCATCAACTCCCGGTGCTGGCGGCGGCCGGGTACCGGGCCATCGCGGTCGACATGCGCGGGTACGGACGGAGTGGCCGTCCCGCCTCGCCGGGGGAGTACGACCGGCGGCGCACCGTCGCGGACATGGTCGGGCTCCTGGACGGCCTCGGTATCGACGAGGCCGTCTTCGCCGGTCACGACTTCGGGGCCGCTCTCGTCTGGGACCTGCCCCAGTGGGCCCCTGGACGGGTCAAGGCGCTGATACAGCTGAGCGTGCCGCGCATGCCCGTTTCGACGCGTCCGCCCACGGAGCTGTATGCGCGGATGGCCGAGCAGCACTTCGTCCATGTGCATTACTTCCAAGAGCAAGGGCCGGCCGACGCGGAGCTCGCGGCCGCACCGGAGCGATTCCTGGCGAACGTGTTCTGGGCGCTCAGCGGTGGATACCGCTACCTCGACATCTGGCAGCACCCCAGCGAAGGCAACGGATACCTCGATGTACTGCCCGAAGCCCCGCCCCTGCCCTGGCCGTGGTTGTCGCAGGACGAATTCGCGTACTACGTCAATGAATTCCGCCGGACGGGCTTCACGGGCGGCCTCAACTGGTATCGGGCCTACGACCACGTCTGGGAGGAGAAGCAGAGCCGTCCGGACGAGAACGTCACCGTCCCGACGATGTTCCTTGTGGGGGAGCGTGACCCCGTCCTGCAGATGATGGGTTCCGGTGCCCTGAAGCAGATGGAGGGGCTGGTGCCCGGCCTACGGGACGTCCGCATCATCGAAGGCGCCGGGCATTTCGTCCAGATGGAGGCGGCCGGCGAGGTCAACGAGGCCATGCTCGCCTTCCTCGCCGGCCTCGGTTGACCGATGTCGAGCGTCAGGAGGGTCAGCAGTCAGGAGGGTCAGCAGGAACCTTCGTTCACGGACGTGCTGACCGAATGGTTCCAAGGGTCGGACCCGCCCAGCGTCAGCTTGTTGTCGACCGTGATGGTGAGGCAGACGGGGTTCTGGCCTTTGCGGTTCGTCAGTTCGTACTTGCCGCCGCCGGCGCTCTGGATCTCCACGTTGCCGTTGCCCTCCTCGTCCACGGCCTTGTAGAGGGCGCTCGCCGCCCGGTGCGACGAGCCGAGCCCCGGCCCCGCCTGGTCCAGTTCCGAGGCCGCCGCGGACGCGACCGACCTCACCTGAGCCGTGGAGTAGTCACGTGAACCGTCCGCGCTTTTGAGGACGAACCCCATGATCACCAGTGCCACGGCGCCGACCACCATTGAGCCCCGCTGGACGGCGAACGCCGAGTCGGAGGGCTCGTGGGCCTCCGGGTTCCGGTACTGCCAGGCGCCGGTCTTCCAGTAGAGCTTCCGCTGGTCCATGCACGCGAGAAGCAGGCAGACGCCCGCCAAGACGAACATGAGGACGATCAGAGCGGTCATCGGGGGTCCTTCTCTGGGCGGGCGGTTGCCCCCTCAGACTCGCCGGAATCGGATTCGGTTCATCGGACCGGCGATCTCGCGGCGAGAAGGCGGTCAGCGAGGGCGCGCCAGCAGGATGTCGAGCGTGGTGTCGTACAGGCCGGGATCGCTCCCGTCCGGTATCAGGTAGCCGCCGACCCACGCGCGCAGCATCAGCAGCGCGCGCAGCCGGGCCTCCTCGGCCCCGAACCCGAGATCCTCCAGGCAGGCGGCGATGTGCCCGAGCAACGCCCGGTCGGCGTGCCGCACCGCCTCCTCGGCCGCGGGCTCGTGCTGCGCCCACAGCCGCATCGCCCGGTCGATGGGCGCGACCTCCCGGCCGAGCGCCTGGATGCGGCGCAGCCGTTCGCGCGGCTCGGTGGTGCTACCGAGGGACAGGGCGAGCACCTCGTCCGTCCGCTCGTGCGCCCACCGGTCGAGCAGGGCCCGCATCAGCTCGGGACGGTCCGTGAAATGCCAGTAGAAGCTGCCCTTGGTGACGCCGAGCCTGGCCGCGAGCGCGTTGATCGTCACGCCGCGCTCGCCGGCGCCGGCCAGCTCCTGGTAGGCGGCCTCGATCCAGTCCCGCCGCGCCACCCTCGCACGGGTCGTCACGCCCGCCGCCCGTCAGACGAGGAGGACCCGGCCGGGGTCGAGGCCCAGCCCGATCCTGCCGTAGAGCGCGTAGGCCGCATCCGGATCGAACACCACATGCCCGGAGATCGTATTCACATCGCGCTGCGCCCGCTGGAACGGGGAGGACGTGAACTGCGCGCTCGCCCCGGCGGCGGAGCACAACTCGTTCACGACCCGGCGGGCGGTCGCCGCCACGTGCGCCGCGACCAGCCGGGCCCGCGCCCGGTCCGTCATGTCGAGGGCGCGACCCTCGGAGATGGCGCCGGTGACGTCGCCGAGCGCGTTCTCCAGCAGCAGCCGGGCCGCGGCGAGGTCGGCGGTCGCGGTGGCGAACCGGATCTGCCCGCTCATCAGGTCGCGCTGCCGCTCCCCGCTGTAGGCCATCACCCGCGTCGTCATCCGCTCCTCGAACTGCGCGAGCACGCCTTCGGCCGCGCCGAGCACGGGCGCCGCGCCGGTCAGCGCGAACACCGGCACGAGCGGCGTCCGGTAGAGCGCGGCCGGGTGGACGCGTGACCCGGGCGAGCGTCCCTCGGTCAGTTCCAGCATGGGCACCGACCGATGTTCGGGGACGAAGACGCCCGGCACCTCGATGTCGTTGCTGCCGGTGCCGCGCATCCCGCTGGTGTGCCAGACGTCATGGACCGCCACGTTCTCGCGCGGCAGCAGGAACAGGCGCGGCTCGATCGTGTCGTTCGCGGTGACCAGGGCCATGACCATCACGTGGTCGGCGTGCATGACGCCGCTTCCCCACGACCAGCGGCCGGTGACGGTGTGGCCGCCGTCCACGGGCTCCGCGGTGCCGGACGGCGACAGGACGCACGGGATCAGGGCATACGGCCGCTTCGCCCACACCTCGGCCTGCGCCTGATCCGGGAACAGCCCGACCATCCAGTTGTGCAGCGTGTAGATCACCGACAGCCATCCGGTGGAGGCGCAGGCCGCGCCCGCCTCCCGGCACGCCGCCGCCATCGCCGCGAAGCCCAGCTCGGGGCCGCCGAACCGCTGCGGGACCAGCATCCCGAACAGCCCGGTCGCGGCGAGGTCCTCGATGGTCGCGTCGGGCAGCCGCCGCGCCGCCTCGGCGGCCTCGGCACGCTCGGCCAGCACGGGCCCGAGCTCCCGCACCCGCCGCACGATCTCGTCTCCGTACCCGTCTCCATACTCCATGGTACGGAGACCATACTCCCAAGTATGGTCCGGCGATAGAGCCGGCGCCAACCGTCGAACGCATCACCCTGCCCAGCCGGGCCGGCCAGCCCTTGGCCTGGGGGCAGGGGAGCGCGGGCGGTCAGGTGGGCCGTGGGGTGCCGGCGGCCTGGGCGGCGGCGGGGGAGGTCGCCAGGTAGTCCAGGGCCCGCTGGGTGGAGCACTCGCCGGACGGGTGGTAGTCGCGCCGCAGGTAGCGGCGGGCTGCCGCGATCATGAACCGGTTGCTGGGCAGCAGCCCGCGGCGGACGGCGCGGCGGTAGTCGCGGATGCGGGGGCGGACGCCGTGCAGTTCGGGGTCCCGGGCGCACAGGTAGGCCGCACCGGCGTAGGCGGCCAGCGGCAGCGCGAGCACGCCGATGAAGAAGGTGACGAACCGCCGCCAGTAGGCACCCGACACGTACTCGTACACGTCGAAGGCGACCGAGCGGTGCTCGACCTCCTCGGCGCCGTGCCAGCGCAGCAGGTCCATCATGGTCGGGTCGGCGCCCGCCGCGTCCAGCTCCTCGGCGTCCAGGATCCACTGGCCGAGCACGGCGGTGTAGTGCTCGATCCCGGCGATGACCCCGATGCGCAGGTTGAGCCAGCGCCGGCGCGAGATCAGCGGCAGCGGCGGCCGGTCGCCGAGGATCGCGGTGAACAGCCACTCGATCCGGCGGGTGAGCGGCCGCGGGTCGAGCCCGCGCTCCCGCATCTGGCGGTCGAGGACGCCCTGGTGGGAGTAGGCGTGCACGGCCTCCTGCCCCATGAACCCCTTGACCTCCGCGCGCAGCCGGGCGTCGTCCTCGCCGATCAGCGGCAGCGTCTGCTTGTAGACGCGGACGAACCAGCGCTCACCGGCCGGCAGCAGCAGGTGCAGCGTGTTGATGAAGTGGGTGGCGACCGGCTCGTCCGGGATCCAGTGCAGCGGCGTGCCGGTCCAGTCGAACTTCACCCGCCGCGGGACGATCACGGGGTGCCGCTCGTCCATCTCGCCGCCGGCGGCCTGGGCCTCCGTCATGGGTTCCTTCCTCCGATCCGCTGGTCCAGCGCCGCGGACTCACCGTCCCGATCCTCGGCCTGTTCCTCGATCTGTTCTTCGGTGCGGCGGACGAGTCCGGTCACGGCCGCCGCCACGTCCGCGGAGTGCTCGGTGATCGAGCCCCAGTGCCCGGCCGGCAGTTCCCGCCGCGACGACCGGTCGGTGTAGCGGGCCAGGTCCTCGCTCAGGGCGGGCGAGACGAACCGGTCCCTCGTCGGCACGATGACCTGGACGGGAACCGCTGTCCGGACCATCCGGCCGGGGCGCAGGAAGCGCAGGCCGTTGGCCTTGTACAGCTTCATTCCGTAGAGGGCGTCCTGCTGGAATGTGGGGGCGGGCCTGCGTTCGATGCCCTCCATCCGTTCGACCAGGACGGGGAACAGCCGGGTGCCGCCGAGGCGCCACACCAGCCATCCGGCGCCGGGGATCATGCCGCCCAGCAGGTACCACGACCGGGCCAGCTGGCCGAGCAGTTGCCGCACATGGCGGGGCGTGGGGCGCCGCAGCCGGTCGCGGACCCACTGGCCGAAGTGCTCGATGCACGGGCCCGAGATGGAGGTGAACGACGCGATACGTCCCTCCGGTCGAGTGCCGGCGACGGCCGCCCAGCTCTGCACCGAGCCCCAGTCGTGCCCGACCAGATGCACGGCCCGGTCCGGCGAGACGGCGTCCAGGACCACGTGCAGGTCGCGGTTCAACTCGTCCATGACATAGGACCTGGTGCGGCGCGGACGCGTCGAGCCGCCCGCACCGCGCACGTCGTAGGTGACCACGTGAAAGTCCTCGGCCAGCAGCCGGGCGACCGGTTCCCACACCGCTTGGGTGTCGGGGTAGCCGTGCACCAGCACGACGGTCGTCCGGCCCGGCTCGCCGTATTCGCGGACGGCCAGCCGGACCCCGCCGGCCTTGACCGTGCGGCTCGCGAAGTCGCTCATGCGGGGTCCGCCTGCTCCGCGGGCGCCGCCGCCCATCGCCGGACGTGCGGCAGATCGTCGTCCAGCCAGTAGGCGTCGTCCTCGGTGACCACCAGCAGTTCCTCGAACTTGGCGCCCACGTCCCCGAGACCGAGGTGCGGCTCCACCGCCCACAGCCCCGGCGTCGGCACGTGCCGCGACTGCCGGGCGCCGTTCCACAGCGTGGACCGTCCCTGCAGGCGCTCCTTGATCAGCTCGCGCGCCACGGTCTGCGCGGTGCGCGCCCCGAACGCCCCGAGGACGAGGTTGCGGGGCAGCCGGCTTGTGACCCGGCCGACCCGGTGGCCGATGACCCGGCCCGGGTACTTGCGGTGCCGGTTCTCGTACCCGTGCCGGACGATCTGCCGGTCGACCTCGGCGTAGATGTCGGCGAACGTGCGCCGCTCGCGCACCAGCCCGACGATCAGTTCCCGGTACACCGCCAGGTCGGCGGTCAGCCGCTCCCAGGACGGGTTGCCGCCGAGGCATCCCGCGTAGCCGATGTCCGCGGTGTAGCCGTCGGCGATCGGCGCCGCGTCCAGGATGTAGGGCATGCCCTCGGCCAGCCGCCGGCCGGTGGGCAGGAACTGGTGGGGGAGGACGATCCCGCGGAAGGCGGTCCGGTCGCCGAACCACGCGAACGGGACGTGGAACCAGTCGTCGACCCCGCGGCGCTCCAGCCACCGGCGCATCCGCCGCGCCGCCTGCCGCTCGGTCACCCCCGGCTCCAGGCTCCCCGCCACCGCCTCGGCCGCCTCGTACGCCAGCCGCTGCAGGTCGCGGAACCGCTCCGGGCTCTCGTTCATGGCCTCACGCTCCGTCCGGCGCCCGACGGGCCGATCAATTAGACTGGGGATCTAATATCGGCCGCGTTTGAACGAAAGTCAAGAGGCGTACGCTCGGACGCCGACGACCGGCCGGGAGGAGCGAGATGACGGACCGGCACCGTTCCGACCGGCGCGACTCGATCATGAAGACCGCGTCCCGGCTCTTCGCCGACCGCTCCTACGACGCGCTGTCCATGGACGAGATAGCCGCGGCCGCCGACGTCGCCAAGGGCCTGATCTACTACTATTTCGGCAGCAAGCGCGGCCTGTTCCTGGCGGTCATCGAGGACGCCGCCGGCCACCTGAACGCACTCGCCGAGGAGTTCGGCGACCTGTCCCCGCTGGAACGCCTGACCCGCTCGCTGGACGCCTTCCTGTGCTGGGCCGACACCCACCGCGCCGCCTTCCAGACCATCACCAGCGGCGGCGTCGGCGTGGACGCCGAGGTCGCCGCCCTCCACCACCGCGTCCGCGGCGGCCTGCTCGCCGCCCTGACGCACGGCCTGACCGGCGGCACGGCACCGTCCCCGGCCCTGCGCATAGCCCTGGAAGGCTGGCTGTCGTTCGTCGAGGGCGCCACGACGTCCTGGCTGGCGCAACGCGACCTGCCCCGCGACGCCGTCCGAGACCTGGCCATCCGAGTCCTGGGCGGCGTCCTGAAAGCCCTCGACCTTCCAAGCCACTCCGATCGCTAGGCAGCGCGGCTTCACGGAAGGAAGAACGCAGTGCGCGGACGCGAAGCGCCCCGCCCCCGTCCAGTAACTCCCGGCCGCGGGCTCAAGGAATCCGTCGAGGCCGCCACTGCTCCCGCCGCGTTCTTCCTCACCCTTACGGTGCTGGCATGGGTGATGGTCGCCCTTCCCGGAATGGTCGTGTACACGGTCACGTCAGGGAAGAGGGCCGTCGCGACCATCGAGAAATGCGAGACGCGCGCACCGCTCCGCGACACCGAGTACGTGGACTGCCGGGGAACGTGGCAATTCGCCGACGGCACCCGTGACAGCGGCCACGTGTCAGGAGTGGGCAAGGCCGATATCGGACGCCGAGTGCCGGTGCGCGTCGGCCCCCTCGGCCCGTACGCCGGCGATCTCGACCGCTCCCGCCACACGCTGTACCCGGCCGCATTCATGTGGGTGACGACGCTTCCGGTCCTCGGAGTATTCACTTACTTCTTCCTGCGGAGCCGGGCACGCGGCCGCCGGATAATCGCCCGGTCGGGCACGGGAACGTCGCTGACGGGTCTGCGCAAATGGCGTGACCAGAGCGGCCGGACGGTCCTGCGCTTCCGCACGTCCTCTCGCCCGCCCGCGCCACTGGAACGCGAGACCGGGGATACCGCTCCGCGCCTGGTGACCCGCCGCCCCTATGTGACCGCCCGCACCGCCTCGGGGGAGATCGCGTTCTTTCTCGTCCGGCAGGCCGGAGGCATAGGGGTGTTCGACACCACCGGTCGCCCGGCTGAGACGGCCGAACGCGTCACGCACTCGCCACTCCGCCTGCGCCTTCTGACTCCCGACCGGAAACCCCTCGGCGCCATCGGCCCGCATCCCGCGAGCCGCGACCTCCCGGGCGTCGCCTACCAGGTCGTCACCGCGACGGGCGAGCCGGTGGCGACCATCGTGGCAAGGTTCCTGCGCTACACCGTGGTGTTCCCCGCCGCCCCGCCCGACCACCTCCGCCAGGCGGTAATGGCCTTCGCTTTCGACGCGCTGCGCTTCACCAGGTAAGACCAAGGTGCGTCCGAAAGTGGCCTGATCAGGCCAACCGGTGATCAACGGGGCCGAGGTCGCTATGATCATCCAGCTTTGTCACGCACATTCAGAGGGACATTATGAATATCGACTTCAGCGCGGATGTCACGTTCTCGTGGTACGTCGTGTTTCTGCTGGTGTCCGGCCTCGCGATGCTCGCCATGGCGTCCATCGGGGGCGGCCAGAGCGTCGGGGAAAGGCTGCTCCAACTCGCCTTCGGAACGGGTTTCCTCGGTTACGCCGTGTATCTGGGGTTCATCTTCGACGGCGGCGAGTACTTCATGTTCTTCTACGCGTTCATTCTGCCGGTCCTCATGCTCATCAGGTTCGTGAGGACGATGTTCGGCCAACGCCAGAACGCCTGAACCGTACGACCCGCCCGCTTCCGGAGCTCAGGAGCGGGCGGGTTCGAAGAGTTCTATGAGATTGCCGGCGGGATCGGTGAGCAGGATCTGCCGGCCGCCCGGACCGGCGACCACGTCGCCCTCGAAGGCCAGCCCGGCGGTGCGCAGCCGGTCGATCTCGCCGTCGAGGTCGTCGACGACGAGGTGGATGCGGTTGCGTCCAGGGGGGGCGGGGTCGTCGGTGGCGCGGGCACCCGAACTGGCGGGGCCGGACAGCAGCAGCCGCAGCGGCCCGCGCACCACGTCGGCGAAGGCGGGCCCCGGGTTGGTGTTCAGCGTGAAGCCGAGATGGGTCGTGTAGAAGTCGATGGCCGCTTGGACGTCATCGACGAGGTAGCGGACGCTTGCGAGCCGATCGTGCGTCGTCATGGCCGAACCTCTCGTGATGGACGGACGAGCCGGGGCAGCAGGTAGCGGACGCGGGTGTCGATCTCCGCGGCCGCGCGGACGAAGGCGGCGCCCCCGGTGTCACCGGCCGCCGCCGGGTCGGGGATGCTCCAGTGGACGCGCCGGGGATGGCCGCCGAAGTCGGGACAGACCTCGCGGACCTTGTCGCACAGGGTGATCACGTAGTCGAAGCGGCGGCCGTCCAGGGTGTCGAGGTGTTGCGGCCGCCGACCGGAGATGTCCACGCCGTAGTGCTCGTCCAGCACCCAAACGGCGTCGGGGTGTATCCGCTGTTTCGGGTGGCTGCCGGCGCTGGTCGCCTCGACGCGGCCGCCGCTGTGGCGGCGCAGCAGGGCCTCGGCGATCGGTGAGCGTGCGCTGTTGCCCGTGCAGGCGAACAAGACGGTAGGCCGATGGTGCGGCGGGGACTGCGCAATCGGCGGCGATCCGGGGTCCGGCGTCGGGGGCGGGGCGGCACCGGTCGGTGTGAGTGCGGGGTGCAGGGCGGCGCCGGCCGAGGCCAGTGCGTGCGCACAGCGTTCCAGGTCCAGGTGGTAGTAGCTGTCCCGCGCGTCGAAGCTGCTGCGCCGGACGGTGACGAGCCCGCCGCCGCGCAACTGCCGCAGATGGTAGGAGACCAGGTTCTGCGGCTCGCCGATCAGGTTCACCAGCTCGCGGACCCGGTAGTCACTCACCGACAGCTCGCTCAGCAGCCGCCACCGCACCGGATGGGCGGCCAACCGTACGAACGCCGGAGCGGCTTGAACCGGAGAGCCCATACGGCGACAATACATCAAACCAGTTTGATATATGGAGGGAGAAGGGGCGATGGGCTCCCCGCGCCGGGACGACGGACCCGGCCCGTCCCCGGACGATGCCGGTCGCTTGGCGCGCCGGCTGGGCACCGGCGACGCGGTCGTCATCGGGCTGGGCTCGATGATCGGGGCCGGGGTCTTCGCCGCGTTCGGCCCCGCCGCGCGGGCGGCCGGTGCCGGCCTGCTCATCGGCCTGGCGGTGGCGGCGGTGATCGCGTACTGCAACGCGGTGGCGTCCGCGCAGCTGGCGGCGGTCTACCCGGTCTCGGGCGGCACCTACGTCTACGGGCGGGAGCGGCTCGGTCAGTGGTGGGGGTTCGCGGCCGGATGGGGATTCGTGGTCGGCAAGACCGCGTCCTGCGCGGCGATGGCGCTCACGTTCGCGTCGTATGCCGTCCCGGGCCCGTGGTGGGCGCAACGGGCCGCGGCGGTCGCCGCGGTGGTGGCCCTCGCCGCGCTCGACTACCGCGGCGTGACCCGGACCGCGCTGGCCACCCGCGTCCTCGTCGCCACCAGCCTGACGGCCCTGGCCGCCGTCGTGATCGCGATCGCGGCGGGCGGCGGCGGGAGCCCGGCGAACCTGCGCGGATGGGGCAGCGGCGGCTACGGCATCCTCCAGTCCGCCGGACTGCTGTTCTTCGCCTTCGCCGGTTACGCGCGCATCGCCACCATGGGCGAGGAGGTCCGCGACCCGCGGCGCGTCATTCCCCGCGCCATCTCCATCGCACTGCTCATCACCGTGGCCGTCTACCTGGTCGTGGGCGCGGCCGCCCTGCTGGCCGCCGGCCCGGAACGCCTCGCCTCGTCCGCCGCGCCGCTGACCACCGCGGTGGAGGCCGCCGGCGCCGCCGCCCTGGCCCCGGTGGTCCGCGCCGGGGCGGCCCTCGCCGCACTCGGTGCGCTGCTGTCGCTGATCGCCGGCATCGGCCGCACCACGCTGGCCATGGCCCGCAACCGCG
The DNA here is from genome assembly GCF_040643275.1 of Spirillospora sp. NPDC047418. Lineage (NCBI taxonomy): Bacteria > Bacillati > Actinomycetota > Actinomycetes > Streptosporangiales > Thermomonosporaceae > Spirillospora > Spirillospora sp. NPDC047418. The sequence goes on along the minus strand of NZ_JBEYTW010000022.1, from coordinate 394 downwards.
ACCTGCCGGCCTGGCTGGCCGCCGTCCACCCCCGCCACCGGGTTCCGCACCACGCCGAGATCGCCACCGCCGTCGCGGTCGGCGTCCTGGTGGCCACCGCCGATCTGCGCGGCGTGATCGGCTTCTCGTCCTTCGGCGTGCTGGTCTACTACGCCATCGCGAACGCGTCGGCCTTCACCCAGCCGGCCCGTGACCGCCGCCGCCCGCGCGCCCTCAACCTGCTCGGCGCCACGGGTTGCCTGGTCCTGATCGCCACGCTGCCCTGGCAGTCCGTCCTGACCGGAACCGCCGTATTCGCAACCGGCCTGACCGCCCGCGCCCTAACCCCGCCCCGCCACCCACCCCCTCGTTGACCTGCGGCGTGTTGTTGTTATGAGCGCGTCCATAACAACAA
>NZ_JBEYTW010000021.1:0-111370 GCF_040643275.1 Spirillospora sp. NPDC047418 | reverse complement strand
GCCCCCCTCCTGGACAACGACCGCAACCAACTCGAACTCTTCACCGCCCTCCTCCTCTCCCTCCCCGGCTCACCCGTCCTCTACTACGGCGACGAGATCGGCATGGGCGACAACATCTGGCTCGGCGACCGCGACGCCGTCCGCACCCCCATGCAATGGACACCCGACCGCAACGCCGGCTTCTCCCACTGCGACCCCGCCCGCCTCTACCTGCCCATCATCATGGACCCCATCTACGGCTACCAGGCCGTCAACGTCGAAGCACAGGCCAACAACCCCGGATCCCTGCTCCACTGGACCCGCAAAATGATCGAGATCCGGCAACGCCACCCCGTCTTCGGCGTCGGCTCCTACGTCGAACTCTCCGCCTCCAACCCCTCCGTCCTCGCCTTCACCCGCGAGATCACCGAGGACGAGAGCCCGTGGGGCGAGATGGACACGGTCCTGTGCGTCAGCAACCTGTCGCGCTTCCCGCAGCCGGTCGAACTGGACATGCGGCGCTTCGAGGGCTACTCCCCCGTGGAGTGCATGGGCGGCGTCCAGTTCCCGGCCATCGGCGAACTGCCCTACCTGCTGACGCTCCCGGGGCACGGGTTCTTCTGGTTCCAGCTGCTCCCGCCGGACGACGGCGGTGCCGCCGACCGGATCGTCGGAGCGGGAAGGACCGTCTGACCGTGCTGCCACCCCGATCGGACCTGACCAGAGACCTCGCGGAGTGGCTGCCCCGGCAGCGGTGGTTCGGCGGCAAGGACGGCCCCATCGACGAGCTGTCGATCGGCACCGCCACCGAGCTGCGCACCGGCGACCCCGCCCTGCACCACCTCGTCCTCGACGTCCGCCAGAACGGCGCCACCGACCAGTACCAGCTGCTGCTCGGCGTCCGCCGGCACCTGCCCGACCGGCTCCGGCACGTGGAGATCGGCGGGGGCCGGGGCGGCACGGCCGGCAGGAGCGCCGCCGGCGTCGCGAAGGCGCGGCTGTACGACGCCGCCCACGACCACGACCTGACCAGGATGCTGCTGGACGCGCTGGCCGGCGAGGCGTCCATCGGCCCGCTGCGGTTCCGCCACGTGCCGGGCGCCCGCATCCGGACCGACCTGGCGAGCCTGCCCATCACCGCCGAGCAGAGCAACACCTCGCTGCTGTTCGGCGACGCCTACATCTGCAAGCTGTTCCGGCGGCTCAGCCACGGCGTCAACCTCGACCTGGAGGTCAACCTCGCGCTGACCCGGCAGGGCAGCGAGCACGTCCCCGCCGTGCACGGCTGGATCGAGCTGGAACCGGACGGGCCCGGCGCGGAACCGGTCACGCTCGGGCTCCTGTCGGACTACCTGCACACCGGCGCCGACGGCTGGAGCCTCGCGATCGCGAGCGTCCGCGACTGGTTCGCCTATCCGCTGCCGCCCGGCGACGAGTGGGCGGAGCTGGACGCGAGCGGCGCGGGCGGCGACTTCGCCGCCGAGGCCGAGCGGCTCGGCGCGGCCACCGCGCAGGTGCACCGGGCGCTCGCCGACGCGTTCGGCGTGACGGTCGTCCCCGCGGACGAGGTGCGCGCGATGGCCGCCCGGATGAACACCGAGCTGACCGCCACCTGCCAGGCCGTGCCCGGCCTCGCCCCGCACGCGAAGGCGCTCACCTGGGCGTTCCTCGACCTGGCGGCGCGGGCGGCGCCGCTGCCGGTCCAGCGCGTGCACGGCGACTACCACCTCGGCCAGGTGCTGCGCACCGAGTCGGGCTGGGCGCTGCTGGACTTCGAGGGCGAGCCGGCCCGGACGCAGAGCGAGCGCCGGGCCCTCGCGCACCCGCTGCGGGACGTCGCCGGGATGCTGCGCTCCTTCGAGTACGCGGCGCGGTTCCTCATCACCAAGGCCGGCACGGTGCCGACCGAGTCGGGGCCGCATCTGGAGACGCGCGCGCACGCGTGGGCGGCGCGGAACCGGGCGGCGTTCTGCCGCGGCTACGCGGCGGCCGGCGGCGCCGACCCGGCCGCGCACTCGGTGCTGATGCACGCGTTCGAATTCGAGAAGGCCGTTTACGAGGTGCGGTACGAGGCGCGGAACCGGCCGGCCTGGCTCCCGGTCCCGCTGACCTCGCTGGCACATCTGACCGCTTGATCAAAGACACCAAAGAGCGCCTCCAATTCGCCGTCATGATCATGCAAAATCGGCCGCTTCCCACAATTCCCCGGCGATCAACGGGTACCCGAACTCTCGGCAGGATGATGATCACCTGCCGGAGTACGACCCGGCAATGGGGAACGGAGAACGGGAAATGTCCATCGCACACCACTCGCAGGATGACGGCGCCGGAATCGGAGCGGCGGAGCGCCATACCCGCCGCACGCGGACGGGCGGCCGAAAACAGGGGATGCTCCTGGCGGCCCTCACCGCGACGGCGACCGGGCTGGCGCTGACCGTGCCGCTCGGCGCGCCCGCCCACGCGGCGCTCAATCCGGTGGTGCTGAAGAGCCTGCACCTGGACTCCGCGACCCTGGAGAAGGTCCAGGCCTACGACAAGTACCGGACGCGCGAGGCGAATCAGCGCGAGAAGGCGAACAGGGCGCTGCGGTTCGCGCGCAAGCAGATCGGCAAGCCCTACAAGTGGGGTGCGGACGGGCCGAGCAGCTACGACTGCTCCGGCCTCGCGATGGCGGCATGGCGCAAGGCGGGCGTGAAACTCCCCCGCGTCACCTACGCCCAGTACCGCAAGGTCGACCGGAAGGTGAAGTACGGGAACCTCGAACCGGGCGACCTCATCTTCTTCCACGGCCGCAGCCACGTCGGCCTCTACGTCGGGCACGGGCGGTTCCTGCACGCGCCGCACACCGGCGCGAAGGTGCGCATCAACAAGATCGGCAAGCGGCGCAAGAACCAGTTCGCCGGCGCGGTGCGTCCGGGCGCGCCCGCCTACAAGGACTGGTCGGCGTCGGTGAAGGAGCTCGTCGAGAAGATCGACCGGATGAGCGCGCGGAAGAGAGCGGACCAGAAGCCGCCAGATAAGGAGCGGACCCCCCAGATTCCGCCGCCTTCCGATTCACTTCCCGCAGCAGATGCCGACCCCTCGCTGACCGCCCCCGGACACGCCCCCGAGAAACAGGCCGCTCCACCCGGCCGCCCCGCCCCCGCACCGGACGATTCCGCGGCCCAGGCTCCGCGAAGCGACGCTCCGCCGAAGGAGAAGTCGAATGAGGAAAAGCCTGCTCCACGGCCCCGCACCCGGGCGGCCGGACACCGGCACCCGTTCCAGAGCCACAGCTGGGCCGAATACACGGGCCGCGCCCCGTTCGGGATACTGACCTGATTCCACCGCGTCACGCGCCGCCATGGGCGCCCCGCGCGCCCATGGCGGAACGCCCGCACGGCCGAAGAACGTGCAGTACCGTGCCCATGTGGATCACGACGACAATCCGTCCATTGCGGACATTCCTCACGATGTGCCGACGTCGGCGCGGGCCTACGGCTGGCTGCTCGGCGGCAAGGAGAACTACGAGGTCGACCGGCAGTTCATCCGGGGCCAGCTGGAGCACCACCCGGCCGGGCTGGACATCACCCGGCAGAACCGGCTCTTCCTGTACCGGGCCGTCCGGTACCTGGCCGTCGAGGCCGGGATCCGGCAGTTCATCGACATGGGCTGCGGCCTGCCGACCGACGCCAACGTCCACCAGGTCGCGCAGCAGTTCGTCCCGGACGCCCGCGTGGTGTACGTCGACATCGACCCGATCGTCCTCGCGCACGGGCGGGCGCTGCTGGCCGGCGACGCCTCCACCACGGTCATCCAGGGCGACATGCGCGACCAGGAGGCGATCCTCGCCGACGCCGACCTCCGGCGGCTGATCGACTTCTCCGAGCCGGTCGCGACGCTGTTCCTGTCGGTCGGCCACCACCTGCCGGACGCCGACGACCCGCACCGCGTGCTGCACACGATCATGGACCGGGCCGCGCCCGGCAGCCACCTCACCTTCTCCCAGGTCGCGTGCGACGACCCGGTGCGGAGCGCGGAGATGACCGCGCAGGTCACCGGTGCCGGGATCCCGTGGCAGACCCGGACGCCCGCCGAGATCGACGCGCTGCTGTCCGGGTTCGAGGCCGTCGAGCCGGGGCTGGGCAACCTGGTCGGCTGGCGTCCGCTGGACCTGCAGCCGCCGCTCGCGCCCGTCCCGGAGGAGTTGCGGGGGTACGAGGGCGCGTCGAAGCTGGACCGCGGCATCTACGAGTACGGCGGCGTCCTGCGCAAGCGGTAGGCGCCCCGGTCGGCGGGACGGGTCGGCGGAACGGGTCAGCGGGACGGGTCCGCCAGGACCTGCCCGAGCACCTGCGCGTACATGCGCCCGGGGCTCGGGACGGACGCGGGCTGCAGGAAGCCGGGCAGCGGCGGCGGCTCCCCGGTGAACGGGCGGATCCGCTCGTACAGGGCCGGGGCGTCCGGCGGGCGGTTCTCCGGCTTCTTCTCCAGGAGGTCCTGGACGAGGGCGTTGAGCTCGGCGGGAACGCCGGGAAGGGCCGGGGGCCGCTCGCGGACGTGCTTGTCGAACACCGCGTAGGCGGTCGGGCCGGCGAACAGCTGCCGTCCGGTGAGCATCTCGTGCAGGACGCAGCCGAGTGCGTACAGGTCGCTGCGCCCGTCCGCGACGCCCTGCTCGATCTGCTCGGGCGCCATGTAGGCAGGGGTGCCGAGGATCTGCCCGTGCCGGGTGAAGTGCGCGACGTCGGCGTCGCCGAGAACGGCGAGCCCGAAGTCGAGGACCTTGACGCTGCCGTCCGGGCACAGCATCAGGTTGGTCGGCTTGAGGTCGCGGTGGCGGATCGACAGGGCGTGCGCGGCCGTCAGGACCGCGGCGGCCTGCGCGGTGATCCCGGCGGCCCACGGCACCGGGAGCGGCCCGTGCTCGGCGATCAGGTCACCGACGGTGACGCCGTCGATGAACTGCATGACCTGGTACAGCCGCCGGTCGACGGCGCCGAAGTCGTAGAGGGTGGGGGCGCCGGTGTGCTCCAGCCGGGCGAGGATGCGGGCCTCCCGGACGAAGCGGCGCTCCAGTTCGTCGTCCGCGCCGCCGCCCGGCAGGTCGAGGAACTTCACCGCGACGCGGCGGCCGAGGCGCGTGTCGTCGGCGGCGTACACGGCTCCCATCCCGCCGCGGCCGAGCGGAAGTTCGGCCAGCTCATACCGGTCGGCGATGAGCATGGTTCTCCCGGGGGTCATCTGCGGGGGCGGAGGTGGCCGTCCAGCAATCCGTCGAAGCTTAGCCGGACCAGCGCCTCCCCAATGGAGGACATTTCGCGCAATGTCCGCGTCAGCTCGGCCATCTCCTCGAACGCGCGGCCGTAGCCGCGCTGGCGTTCCAGGGACAGCCGGGGGATGCGGACGCGGCGCAGGTCCATCCGGCTCGAGCCGGTGCCGGTGCGGGTGTGCGCGAACGTCAGGAACCCGGCGAGGAAGCCCGGGTCGAGCCGGCGCGGGTCCGGCCGGTAGCGGGTGAGGTAGGGGCCGAGCGCGGCGCCGCCCGAGGTGACGACGCGGGCGGAGCCGGCGGCGGTGGCGACGACGTCTCCGGGTTCCAGCATGATCAGGCCGGGGCCGGCGGCGGCCGTGCCGGACGGGTCCGTCCCGGCGCCGACGTCGTCGGCGGTGAGCACCGGCACGTCGCCGCCGGACGGCGGCCGGGCGGGCGCGTGGCTGATCTCGACGACGCCGGCCCTGGCCAGCTCGGCGAGCGTGGTGAACGCCGGGGGCCGCCGGTCGGCCAGCAGTTCCACGCCGGGCGGGGCGGGAGCGGCGGCGGCGAGCCGGTGGAGCGCCTCGGTGAACCGGCCGGCGAACGCCGCGCCGCTCTGCCGGGGGCGGTGCCGTGCCGGGCTGAGGTCGACCTCGTCGTCCAGCAGGTCGATGACCGGGACGGCGGACTCGCCCTCGGCGCGCCCCGCCGCCGCGCGTTCGGCGCGGTCGAGGTCGCCCTCGGCGTCCAGCAGCAGGACGGCGGCGGGCGGCGGCTCGGCGGGGCGGGGGCGGCGCAGCAGCCACAGGTCGGGGCCGCCGGGCGCGAGCGTGATCACGGCGCGCAGCGCGCCCGCGCGCAGCAGGTTGCCGCGGATGCGGCGGCCGGGGCGGCGGCCCGCGACGGCCGACGGCAGCAGCACCGCGGCGCGGCCGCCCGGCCGGAGGTGCGCGAGGCAGTGCTGGACCCAGGCCAGCTCGGGTTCGCCGCGCGGCGGCAGCCCGTACTCCCAGCGCGGGTCGCCGGCGAGGTCCTCGTGGCCCCAGGCGCGGTCGCCGGACGGCGGGTCGCACACGACGGCGTCGGCGACCTCGCCGGGGAAGCCGTCGTGGCGCAGGGAGTCGCCGGCGACGACCTCGGCGGGCGCGCCGGCGAGCAGCAGCCGGACCGCGGCGATCCGGGCGGCGGCCGGGTCGGCGTCCTGGCCGAGCGGGCGCCGCGGCCCGGGGGCCGCCAGCAGCAGCGTGCCGAGGCCGCACGCCGGGTCGAGGACGACGTCGCCGTCCCGGCAGGCGAGCCGCGTCATCAGGCCCGCCACGTCCGCGCGGGTGAGGACGAGGCGCCGCGAGTGCGCCCGGACGTAGCGCTCCAGGAGCCCGTCGAAGGCGGCGGCGTGGCCGTGCTCGGCGGCGAGGTCGGCGAGCATGCCGGGCAGGGCGGGGTCGCCGGGTTCCAGGCCGGGCGGCGGCGGCTTCACCGCGTCCCGGCCCGGTCCGGGGCCGCGCAGTTCGAGCAGGCGCAGCCCGGCCCAGCCGACGAGGTCGGCGAGCGCGAAGTCGTCGCCGGACGCGCGCAGCCGCTGCCAGACCCGGTCGGCTGGCGACACCTCGAACGGCTTGCCGTTGCGGCGCAGCCAGCCCTCGACGTCGGCGAGGGAGAACAGCGGGCTGGTCGCGGTCCCGGCGACCGGGCGGGGGAAGTCGCCGTGGCGGCGGCGCCAGTTGCTGACCGTGGCGCGCCCGACGCCCGCCAGCCGGGCGATGTCGCCCGCGGTCACGCCGGGGTCGCCGGGGGCGCCGCTCATGCCGTCACCCCGCCGGCCCGGCTCAGGCACGGTGCAGGCGGCGGCCGAGCCGGCCGAGGCGTCCCGGGGCCGCGGCCCCGAGCAGCACGGGGCGCTGGTCGGGGGCCTCTCCCGCGGGGGCGACGTCCGCGACGACGCAGGTGATGTTGTCGTGCCCGCCGGCCTCGTTGGCGAGGCCGATGAGCCGGGCGACGACGTCCGCCGGGCCGGCCTCCTCGGCCATCGCGGCGCGTATCGCGGCGGCCGGGACGAGCCCGGAGACGCCGTCGGAGCACAGCAGGTACCGGTCGCCGGGCAGGGCGTCGTGCCGGAACACGTCGGGCTCGCCGCTGCCGCCGCTCTGCAGCGCCCGGACGAGCACCGACCCGCGCGGATGGTGCGCCGCCTCCTCCGGGGTGAGCTGCCCTCCGTCGACGAGCGTCTGGACCACGGTGTGGTCGCGGGTGAGCTGGAAGAGGTCCCCGCCGCGCAGCAGGTAGGCGCGGGAGTCGCCGATGTGCGCGACCGCGAAGCCCCGCCCGTCCCACGCCATCGCGGTGAGCGTCGTGCCCATGCCCGCGAGCTCGGGGTCCCGGTCGCCGAGCTCGTCGAGCCGCGCGGCCACCTCGGCGACGCCGGCGGCGAGCGCGGCGGCCGGGTCGTCGCCGAGCGGCAGCCCGGCGACGGCCGTGGCGGCGGTCCGGCTGGCGACGTCGCCGTGCGGGTGCCCGCCCATCCCGTCGGCGACCGCGAGCAGGCGCGGACCGGCGAACGCGGAGTCCTCGTTCGTCTTCCGCCGCCTGCCGACGTCCGTCCCGGCGGCGAAGCGCAGCATCTGGTGAGCCATGCATCTCAGGGAAGCACGCTAAAACTCGATTCACAAGCATTCCTGGTCAGCACCCCGCTTGCAGGTGCTCATGGCGGACGAACCGGGATCGATCGTGCTACGTTGCACTGAAAACCGTTTTCATTTTCAGGAGTTCTCATGTCCTCTCTGCAGCGTGCCCGCATGTCCGGGGCGGGTGCCCTCCTCGCCGTCTCGGCACTGCTGGCGGCCGGATGCGGGTCGTCGTCCGACGCCGGTACCGGGACGCGGGCGACGCCGGACGGCGGCCCGGGCAAGGGCACCGTCTCCGTCGTCGCGTCGACCAACGTCTACGGCGACATCGCGCGGCGGATCGGCGGCGGCAAGGTGGAGGTGACGTCGTTCATCAGCGACCCGTCGCAGGACCCGCACTCGTTCGAGGCGAGCGCGCGCACCCGGCTCGCGCTGTCGGAGGCCGGCGTCGTCATCGAGAACGGCGGCGGCTACGACGACTTCATGGACACGCTGCTGAAGGGCGCGGGCTCCAAGGCGACCGTGCTGAACGCGGTGGAGGTGTCGGGGAAGACCGCGCCGGCCGGCACGGAGCTGAACGAGCACGTCTGGTACGACCTGCCGTCCGTCGGGCTGCTGGCCGACCGGATCTCGGCGGCGCTCGGCGAGGCCGACCCCGCGGGCGCGCCGGCGTACACGGCGAACGCCCGCGCGTTCAAGGCCGAGCTGAAGACCCTGGAGGAGAAGGTGGCCGCGCTCAAGGCCGCGCACGCCGGCGAGGGCGTCGCGATCACCGAGCCCGTCCCCGTCTACCTGCTGGAGGCGGCGGGGCTGGAGAACCGGACGCCCGAGGAGTTCAGCGAGGCGATCGAGGAGGGCGGCGACGTCCCGCCGCGCGTCCTGCGGGACACGCTGGCGCTGGTCGGCGAGAAGAAGGTGAAGGCGCTCGTCTCCAACGCGCAGACCGGCGGCGCGGAGACCGAGCAGCTCGAGAAGGCCGCGAAGGAGGGCGGCGTGCCCGTCGTGCCGGTCACCGAGACGCTCCCCGAGGGCGCCGGCTACATCTCCTGGATGGACGGCACCATCGCCGCGCTGCGGAAGGCGCTGTCGTGATCGCCCTGCGCGGCGCCGCCCTCTCCTACGGGGAGCGGACCCTGTGGAAGGGCCTCGACCTCGATGTGGCGGCGGGCGGGTTCCTGCTCGTCCTCGGGCACAACGGGTCGGGGAAGACGAGCCTGCTGCGGGTCCTGCTCGGGCTGCAGCGGCTCTCGGCGGGGACGGCCGCCGTGAACGGCCGCCCGCCGCGCCGGGGCGGCGGCCTCATCGGCTACGTCCCGCAGCACCGGGCCGTCCCGCCGCACACCCCGCTGCGGGCGCGCGACCTGGTCGGGCTCGGCGTCGACGGGCACCGGTGGGGGCCGCGGCGGCGGTCCCGGGACGCGCGCCGCCGGGTGGCGGACGCGCTGCGGGACGTGGGCGCCGCCCCCTACGCCGACGTGCCGCTGCACCTGCTGTCGGGCGGCGAGCTGCAGCGGGTGCGGGTCGCGCAGGCGCTCGCGGCCGATCCGCGCGTCCTGCTGTGCGACGAGCCGCTCGCCTCGCTGGACGCCGAGCACCAGCGGATCGTCGGCGAGCTGGTCGACCGGCGGCGGCGCGAGCGGGGCACGGCGGTCGTGTTCGTCACGCACGAGGTCGGCCCCGTCCTGCCGTTCGCCGACCGGGTGCTGGACCTGGGCGACCTCGGACCGGGCGAGGCCGCGTGATCTGGCACGAGATCGTCAACTTCGACGACTACGGCGCGCTGCTCGGCCTCGTCCGCAACTCGCTCATCGCGGGGGCCGTGCTCGGGCTCGTCGGCGGGCTCGCCGGGACGTTCGTCGTGATGCGCGACCTGCCGTTCGCCGTGCACGGCATCAGCGAGTTGTCGTTCGCGGGCGCGGCGGGCGCGCTGCTGCTCGGCACGAGCGTGGCGGGCGGGTCGATCGCGGGCGCCCTGGCCGCGGCCGCGCTGATCGGGGTGCTCGGTGCGCGGGCGCGCGACCGCGGTTCGGTCATCGGCGTGCTGATGCCGTTCGGGCTCGGCCTCGGCGTGCTGTTCCTGTCCCTCTACAAGGGCCGGTCGGCGAACAAGTTCGGGCTGCTCACCGGGCAGATCGTCGCCATCGACACGCCGCACCTGTCGTGGCTGCTGGGGACGTCGGCGGTGGTGCTGGTGTGCCTCGCGGTCATGTGGCGGCCGCTGGCGTTCGCCAGCCTCGACCCGGACGTGGCGGCGGCGCGGGGCGTCCCGGTGCGGACGCTGTCCCTGTCGTTCATGCTGGTGCTCGGCCTCGCGGTCGCGGTGTCGGTGCAGGTCGTGGGTGCGCTGCTGGTGCTCGCGCTGCTCTGCACGCCGGCCGCCGCGGCGGTCCGGGTGACCGCGTCGCCGGTGCTCGCCCCCGTGCTCAGCGCGGTGCTCGCGACCGTGTCGGTGGTGGGCGGGATCCTGCTGTCGATCGGCTCCAGCATCCCGGTCAGCCCGTACGTCACGACGATCTCGTTCGTCCTGTACGGCGTGTGCCGCGCGACCGGTGCGCTCCGGGCACGGCGCGGCTGGACCGCGCGCCGGCGCCCGGCCCAACCCAACGCGACCGCGAGCGCGACCGCGCCGACGTGACCGCGCGGCCCGCGACCGTGCCGGCGTGACCGCGCCGGCCTGGCCGCGTCGGCATGATCTTTTGCACATGATCTCTTGGGGCCCGCCCGGCACTGGCCGCCGGGCGGGCACCGCGGTGCGGGCGGCGTTCCGGATATTCCGGATCTCCGGCGGTGAGGTCGTTGCGATTCGCTTACTTCCCCGTGGGCATCGCCGCCGGGCGCAAGGGCATCAACAAGGCTCTTCCGACTTTCGGGGCGATTGGGAGGGACGCGATGTGGGATTTCGCGGGCCGTGACACCGCTATCGACCTGGGCAGCGGCACCGTGCGGATGCACGTGCGGGACCGCGGCGTGGTGTGCCGCGAGCCGTCCGTGCTCGCCCGGTCCCGGGAGACCGGGCACATCCTGGCGCTGGGCCTGCCCGCGCAGGAGATGGCCGGGCGCAACCCCGACGTCACGCTCGTCCGGCCGATCCGCGAGGGCGCGCCGACGGAGACCGACGAGGCCGAGTACCTGATGCGGCACCTGGTCCGCCGGCACCACCGGCGCCACTACACGGCCCGTCCCCGGCTCGTCATCACCGTGCCGAGCGGGATGACGTCCGTCCACTACCGGGCCCTGCAGTTCTCCGCCTACCAGGCCGGCGCGCGGCGGCTCACGCTCGTGCCGACGCCCATCGCCGCCGCCATCGGGATGGGGATGACCTCGACCGCGCGGCGCGACATCGCCGTCATCGCCGACATCGGCGCGGACGTCACCGACATCGGCGTCATCGCGTTCGGCGGCCTCGTCACCTCGCACACCGCGCACGTCGGCGGGTCGGCGCTGGACAAGGCGATCGTCGCGATGGTGCGGCGCGAGCACGGCACGGCGCTGTCGCGGTCCGCGGCCGAGGCCGCGAAGCTGGAGGTGGGGGCGGTGCCGCCGCTCGGCCGCCGGCCGGTGAAGCAGACCGTCGTGACCGGCCGCGACATCGCGACCGGGATGCCGCGCGAGATCGTGCTGACCACGCTGGACGTCGGCCGCGCGATCAGCGCGCCGATCGGCGAGATCGTGGCGGCGATCGGCGCCGGGCTGACCGGCTGCTCCCCGGAGATCTCCGGGGACCTGCTGAGCGTCGGCATCACGCTGACCGGCGGGACCGCCCGGCTGCCGGGGCTGCAGCGGCTGATCCGCGACCGGACCGGCCTGGAGGCGCGGCTCGGCGACGACACCGGCGACGCGGCCGTGCTCGGCGCCGGGGAGGTGCTGCGCTCGGCCGGCTCGCAGGAGCCGTCCGCGCGCAAGTCGGCGCCGCGCCCGCAGGTGCTGACCACGCTGCCGGAGTTCTGACCGGGCGCGATTAGACTCCGGGGTCCATGAGCGACGCACCCGCCCTCGACGGCCCCGGAAGCCCGCGCCTGCAGGAGGTCTCGGACGGGGTCTTCGCCTACGTCCAGCCGGACGGCACCTGGTGGATCAACAACACCGGCTTCCTCGCCGGAACGCGCGGGGTGGTGAGCGTCGACTCCTGCTCGACCGAGCGCCGCACCCGCGCGTACCTGGAGTCGATCCGGTCGGTGACGGACCGGCCCGTCCGGACCCTGGTCAACACCCACCACCACGGCGACCACACGTTCGGCAACTACCTGTTCGCGGGCGCCACCATCGTCGGCCACGAGCGGACGCGGGAGGCCGCGCTCGCGTGGGGCGGGCCGTTCGACGAGCCGGTCTGGACGAAGGTGGACTGGGGCGGCATCGAGGTGGAGCCGCCGTTCCTCACCTACACCGACGGCGTGACGCTGTGGGTGGACGACCTGCGCTGCGAGGTCCGGCACGTCGGGACGCCGGCGCACACCACGAACGACTCCATCGTGTGGATCCCGGAGCGGCGGGTCCTGTTCTGCGGCGACCTGCTGTTCAACGGCGGCACCCCGTTCCTGATGCAGGGGTCGGTCGCGGGCGCCATCACGGTGCTGGAGGAGGTCGTGGCGCCGCTGGGCGCGGAGACGATCGTCCCCGGGCACGGCCCGGTCGGCGGTCCGGAGCTGATCGACCGCGTGCTCGGGTACGCGCGGTTCGTGCGGGCGACGGCCGCCGCGGCGAAGCCGGCCGGGCTGTCGCCGCTGGAGGCGGCGCGCGAGGCCGACCTCGGCCCGTACGCGGAGCTGACCGACGCCGAGCGGCTCGTCGGCAACCTGCACCGCGCCTACGCCGAGCTGGACGGCCTCGAACCGGGCGGCGAGATCGACGTGGCCGCCGCCCTCGGCGACATGATCGCCTTCAACGGCGGCCGGCCGCTCACCTGCCGCGCCTGAGCCGCCGCAGCAGGTGCCGCGGGCGGATCGCCCGCGGCGGGGCGGCCACGTCGTAGCGGCCGGCGCCGCCGCGCACCACCGCCCGCGCCTCCGCCTCGTCCACTCCGGCGAACACCAGCAGGTCGATGGCGGCCAGCCGCAGCGCCGTGGCGGCGTCGCGGCCGGCCGCGACGCTCTGCAGGTCCTCGTCGCCGGCCCGCTCCGCCAGCACGACGGCCCGCTCGGCGGCCCGCCGGCGGCGGGCGTGATCGCCGGGGTCGTCGGCCACGTGCCGCACGATCACGGCGAGGTCCAGGACGGCCGGGACGAGGACGCGGCGCTGCCCCCGGCCGGCGGCGAGCGCGGTGCGCGCGACCAGGACGCAGCTTCCGCAGAGCAGGTCGAGCCAGTCCGCGTTCTCCCGCTCCAGCAGCGTCACCGCGTGCCGCGACCGCCACACCAGCGAGTACCTGGGGACCGAGGTGCTGGCCGCGCTCATGCGGCCGAGCTCGGCGAGCCGGTCGCGCTGCCCGCGCAGCCGGTCCAGCGCCTCCTCGCGGAGCCCGTCGTCGTCCTCGCGCAGGGCGCGGACGGTGAGGTCGAGCCCGTCGGCCATGCCCTCCAGGGCGGCGGACTCGGCGCGCCGCAGCAGCGCGAGCGGTTCCGGGGTGAACAGCAGCTGGCTGAACACGAGCGCGACGCCGGCGCCGACCAGCGCGTCCACCATCCGGAAGGGCCCGGCCTGCCCGCCCGCGGAGGTCACGGTCAGGATCGCGGACGCGGCGGACTGCGCGACCACCAGCGCGGAGTCGGTGACGGCCCGGGCGAGCACGATCGAGCCGAACACCACCAGGGCCAGGGTGCCGTAGCCGCCGCCGAGCACGAGCAGGGTCAGCTCGCCGACGCCGATGCCGAGCACCACGCCGAACAGCAGCTGCACCGCGTTCACCCCGCGCTGGCCGCGCACGGTGTTGAGCGCCACCACGGCGGCGATCGGCGCGAAGAACGGGTCGGTGTGCGGGCCGAACGACTTGGCGATGAACCAGGCGATGGTCGCGGCGGCGGTCTGCTGCAAGACCGGCCACGCCCCCTCCCACAGCCGCCGCCGGGACCGCGCGCCGGCCTCGCGCGCCCGGCGCCGCCACCGGCTCGGCCTCATCCAGGGGTGCTCTCCGGCGGACGGCGCCCGAAACGGCGGAGCAGGTCGGCGTCCACCTCGTCGAAGCCGCGGCCCTTGGTCTCCGGGACGAACCGGGCGACGAACACGAGCCCGGCCAGCGCGATGGCGCCGAGGATCCAGAACGTCTCGCCCTGGCCGATGGCGGTCGCGATGGGCAGGAACAGCAGGCTCACCGCGAAGTTCGAGCCCCAGTTCACCGCGGTGGACGCGCTGGATCCGGTCGCGCGGGCGGGGCCCGGGAAGATCTCCCCGATGATCGCCCAGAAGACGGGCCCGAGCCCGACGGCGAACGAGGCGATGAACAGGACCATGAAGACCAGCGTCGGCACGGAGGACCATCCGGCGACGAACGCCAGCCCCAGCAGGGCCATCGTGACCGCCATCGCGGCGAGCGAGAACAGCAGCAGGCCGCGGCGCCCGACCCGGTCGGCCATCCGGCCGGACAGCAGCGCGCCCACCATGGCGCCCAGCACGAGGACGCTGACCACGGTTCCCTGCTCGAAGGAGTTCAGCGTGAAGTCGGTCCGGATGAACAGCAGCGCCCCGGAGATCACGCCGGTGTCGAATCCGAACAGGAAGCCGCCGACCGCGATGACGACCGCCCACCGCCAGATCTTGCGCAGCCCGTCGGGCGGGACCTCGTCCAGCGGGCCCTCGGTGACCTGGGCACGGGAAAAACCCTGCATGTGCGCCTCCCCGACGACGCACTACCCAGAGTGGCGAGTTCGATACAGCGGGCCGGGTCAGCGGAGTTCGGCGCTCGCCAGCAGGCGGATGTGGGCGGTGGCCCAGGTCAGGGCGGCGTGGCGGGGGTCGTCGGCGGTGAGCGCGGCGGCCAGTGCGGCGACGGTCCCGGCCGCGGTGCGCAGGCCGTTGCGCTCCAGGTCCGCTCCGGCGCGGACGAGGCGGTCCCGCAGGCCGGGCGAGATGTGGAGGAGGCCGCGATGGGCCGCCTCGGCGCCGGCGGCGAGCGCCTCGTCCAGCGCGCGGGACAGCGGATCGGGGGCGGCGGGGGCCGCGGCGTCCAGCGCGGCGGTGCCCGCGCCGGGGGCCAGGTCGGGGACGGTGACGCCGTCGCCGGTCAGGACGGCGAACGGGTCGATGACGAGGCCCCCGCGGTCCCGCCGGACGGCGCCGGTGAGCAGCCGGGGGCCCGCGGCGAGCGCCCCGGCGAGGGCGTCCAGCGCGGCGGGGCGGTGCGGGCTGTACTCGGCGGACACCAGGGCCGTGGTCCCGGCCGCGTCCGCGACCACGGCCTCCAGGCGCTGCGCGCCGGGGTGGTAGCCGATGTCGCGGACGCCCGCGACCGCGACGGCGCGGACCAGTTCCGCCTCGACGCGGGGGCGGACGAGGCGCGGCGGCAGCGCGTCCAGCGCGTGCGCCTGCGCCGTGTAGTCGCGGACGAGGAGCCCGGCGGGCAGCGCCTCCCAGGCGTTGCCGATCGGCGTGACCGTGGTCTTCGCGATCCGCCCGGCGGTGACGCGGACGACCCGGCCCGCGCTGCGGGCGGCGCTCTCGGACACGATGTTCGCGGCGGCGAGCGACCGCAGCGGGACGCCGAGGACCCGGCGCCCGGCCAGGTCGGCGCCGGTGAGGCGGGCCCCGTCCGGGACGTCGAAGCGGCGTTTCAGCGCGAGCACGGCGCCGGTGGCGGTGTGCGCGAGGTAGAGGTCGGCGGTGCGGGTCGCGGCGGTGCCGGCGACGCGGCAGCCGAGGGCGGCGAGACGGACCCGGCGCAGCGGCGTCTCCGCGCGCTCGTCGGTGCCGAGGACCTGGGAGCGGTCCGGTCCGCGGGCGGCGCGGTGCCGGGCGTGGACCTCGGCGAGGAGCGCCGCGGTGCGCGCGGAGTCGTGGTCGGCGCGGCGCTCGTGGTAGGCGGTGAGCTGGGCGGCCAGGTCGTCGAGGGCGGCGGCGGGCCAGTGCATGCCGCGGCCCGCGAGGTCGGCGGCGGCCCGGCCGATCGCGGTGGCCAGCACGGGACCGGTGTTCGCGGCGCCCTCCAGGAGGACCTGCCCGGCGAGGTCGAGGGCGGTGTCCAGGGACGGGCCGGGCGCGGGGCCGCCGCGGGACTCCCCCGGCCCGCCGCCGCCCACGTCGAGGCGGACCTCGGCGCCGGTGAGGCCGCGCTCGTCGGCGGCGCGGAACGCCCAGACGGCGAGCACGGTGACCTCGCCGCGCACCGCCGCGACGGCGTCGGTGTGGACGTAGCCGAGCTCGTCCGGCACCAGGAACCGGACGGTGCAGGCCGGCAGTTCGGCCTGGGCCACCGGGTCCTGCGGGGTGGGGCGGCGGAGCGCCGCGGAGTACCCGGCGCGGAAGGTGCGGCGGGCGGCGGTGAGGGCCCGCTGCCCGAGGACGCGGGCGAGCGCGTCGTCGTCGAACGCCCCGGGCGACCAGGCCGCGGCCGGCGGCTCGGGTTCGGCGCCGGGGGCCGCGGCGGCGGTCCGCTGGTAGGCGAGGACGAGGCAGATCCGGTGGCGGCACGTGCCGGTCGCGGCGCAGGAGCAGGTCGCGGCCTCCAGCCCCGCACCGGCCGGAAGGGACGTCTCGGTGCCGTCGGGGAAGGCGCCGGCGACGCCGCCGTCCGGGGCGGTGGTGATCTCGGGGCCGCGGCCGGCGTCGAGGTCCTTCGCGGCGCGTTTGACGAGCCCCCGGTTGGCGAGGGCGGCGAGCGCGTCCGGGGTGAGGGAGAGCAGGTCCGCGCGGGTCGCCGGGCCGGTCACCGGGCGGTCACCGGGCGATCCGTTCGGCGACGAACTCGGCGAGGTGGCCGGGGGTCATGGCGCCGACGTGGGCGCCCTCGCCCGCGAGCCGCCGCGCCATCGCGCGGTCGTAGTCGGGGTTCGCCTGCTCGTCGAGCGCGGCGAGCCCGAGCACCTGCGTCCCCTGCTGGACGAGCCTGCGGACCTCCCGGACGAGCCCGGCGCGATCCCCGCCCTCGTAGAAGTCGGTGACGACGGCGACGATCGCCCGGCGCGGGTTCTCCACCAGCCCGGCGCCGTAGCCGACGGCCCGCGCGATGTCGGTGCCGCCGCCGAGCTGGACCTTCATCAGCAGCTCGGCCGGGTCGGTGACGTCGGAGGTCAGGTCGACCACGGAGGTGTCGAACGCGACCAGGTGCGTCTTCAGGCCCGGCAGCCCCCACAGGCACGCGGCGGTGACGGCGGAGTGGATGACGGACCCGGCCATGGAACCGGACTGGTCGACGAGCAGGATCAGCTGCCACCGCTCGATGTGCCGCCGCGTCCGGGACACGAACCGGGGACGCTCGATGTAGAGGCGGCGCTCGTCCGGCCGGTAGTGCGCGAGGTTCGCGCGGATCGTCCCGTGGAAGTCGAAGTTGCGGGAGTTCCCGATGCGGCTCGGCCGCCGCGACCGGGTGCCGTGGAACGCCTGCCGGACCTCGGTGGCGAGCCGCTCGGTCAGCTGCCGGACGACGGCCGCCACGATCCGCCGGGCGAGCGCGAGGACCTCCGGGTTCATCAGGTGCTTGGTGCGCAGGACGGCGCGCAGCAGCGTCTCGTCGGGCTCGATCCGCTCCAGCACGGCCGGGTCGGTGACGATCTCGTGGATCTCGTAGCGTTCGACGGCGTCGCGTTCGAGCCGCTCGACCGTCTCCTTCGGGAAGAGCCGGTGCACCGCGTCGAGCCAGTCGACGGTGGTGAGCTGCGACGGCCCGTCGCCGCCGGTGCGGTCGCCCGCCGGCTCGGCCGTGCCGCCGCCGCGCCGCACGCCGCGCCTGCCGAGGTCGGGATCGCGCCCGTAGAGCCAGTCGAGGGCCGCGTCCCGCTCGGCGCCCTCCCCGGACGGCGCCCCGAGGCACGACTGCGCCGGCGCGCCGAGGACGAGCCGCCAGCGTTCCAGCTCGGGCGGGATCATGACTCCACTTCCTCTCCCTGCGGGGGGACTGCCCCCCGCTCTCCCCGCCCCGCTTCGCCCGATTCCAGGAAGGCGGCGGCGAGGGCCTGGTCGACGCGGGCCTCCAGGGCGCGGGCCTCGGCGATGAGCAGCGGCGCGCCCGGCGCGCGCAGCAGCGCGCGGGCGGAGCCGCGCGCCCCGTTCCCGTTCCCGCCGTGCCGCTCCAGCAGCCCCTCGGCGATCGTCTCGCGCTCGCGCGGCGGGAAGAACGCGAACGCCTGCCGCAGCGCGGGCAGCGCCACGAGGAAGTCGGCGTCGGTGAGGCCGCGGACCAGCTCGTCCAGGACGCCGAGGACGGGGGTGCCGGTGTCGAGGACCTCCTGCCGGGCCAGCGCGAACAGCCCGGCGAGCCAGTCGCCGAAGGTGCTCGCGCCGCCCGCGCCCCGCACCGCGCGGGCCGGGTCGGCGGTGTCGCCGAGCGCCCGCCCGAGCCCGAACGCGGCGCCGCGCAGGTCGGGCGGGACGTCGGTCCGGGCGGCGACGCGGCGGGCGACGCCGAGCGCCGCGTCCCGGTCCAGCCGCAGCGGCCCGGCGGCGTGCAGCAGCGCGTCGCGGGCCGCTGCGACGGCGCGCAGGCGGTCGAGGTCGGCGGGGGCGGGCCCGCCGCGCACCCCTTCGACGAGCCACAGGATCCGGGTGACGCACTCCCGCACGACCGTCCCGAACAGCGGGCTGCCGGCCGTCCCGAGGACGCGGTCGTGCCGCCACAGCCCGAGGACGGCGTCGAGCGCGGCGCCGAGCGCGGCGAGGTCGGACGAGCCCGCGATCCCGGCGGCGATCGCCGCGGCGATCCGGTCGGACCGGTCCGCGCAGCCGCACAGCGCCGCGTCGAACAGCACGTCCGCGAGCCGCCGCAGGTCGGTGCCGGCGCCGTGCATCCGCTCGTCCAGGACGGCGGCCGCCGCGTCCGCCGGCGTCGGCCCGTGCGCGCCGGCCTCGATGAGCGCGGAGCGGCGGAGCCCGGCGGGGTCGGCGGTATCCAGCACCCAGCGCTCCTCCAGCACCGGGTCGGCGCCGGACGCCGGGCCCGACTCGCGCACGGCGCCGGGGATCCGCAGGACGCGCAGCCGGTGCAGCGCGCGGCTGCGCTCCAGGCCGCGCGGCGTCGCCAGGTGGAGGAGGACCGGCCCGTCCCGGTCGAGGCCGAGGCGTTCGAGTTCGGCCGCCACGTCGTGGACGAGCGGCGGCGCGGGCGTGTCGCGGTGCAGGCGCCCGACGCGGTCGCCGCTCAGCGCGGCGACCATCTCCACGACGGCCGGGTGGGCGCCGTGCGCGAGCGTCCCCCGGGACGTCCACGGCAGCCGCTGGTCGAGGTCGTCGTGCACCAGCGCGGAGACCAGGCCGTCCAGCAGGTCGGTGCGGGCGGGCGCGCGGTGGCCGCGCAGCCGGGTGAGGCCCTCGGTGAGGGTGCGGGCGGCGATCAGGTCGGCGGTCGACACGACCTGCCCGCGCTCGCGCAGCCGCGCGACGACGGTCTCGATGAGCGCGCCGGCCGCCGCGTCCGGTCCGTCCTCCCAGAGCCGCTGGTAGTACTCGGGGGACGGCATGCCCGACTGGTAGCCGGTGAACGCGTCAAGGCGCCGGAACGAGTACGGGACGAGGAAGCCGCCGCCCGTCGCCCCTGCGGGCGGCCGCGGTACGCCGGGCCACTCCGTGCCGCCCGCCGCCGCGAGCGCTTCGAGGGCGGGCTTGTGGAATCCGCCGGTCACCACGACGACGGGGCGGCCGCCGGCGTCGGCCTCGGCCGCCCGGATCCACTCGGCCATGTAGGACTCGCGGGCCGTGTCGTCCTCCCCGGCCTCCGCCTCGCCCCGCAGCAGCGCGAAGTAGGCGTCGAGCCGCTCCGCCGCGCCGTCCGGGTCGATCTCGAAGAGGTGGTCCCACAGGACGTCGGTGTCGTCGACGGCGAACTCGCGGCACAGCCGCCCGGCGACCTCGGCGTAGCGGCGCTCGGCGTCGGCGTACCGGTTGCCGCGGCCCGCGGACGCGGGATGCCAGGCGGGCAGGTCGATGAACCTCAGTTCGGCGCCGGCCGCGCGGCCCTCGTTGAGCGCGACCCATTCCGGCGAGTAGCCGCAGAACGGCGACCAGGAGGCGTGCACCCGGTCGGCGTCCCGGTAGTAGCTGAAGATCGCGACGGGCGGGGTGTGGCCGAGGAGCAGCTCGTCCATCCGGGCGCCGAAGTCCGCGGGCCCCTCCACCAGGACGTAGGCGGGCCGCAGCCGCGCGATCGTGTCCCGGACGAGCCGCGCGCACGCGGGGCTGTGGTGCCGGACCCCGACGAACGTGACCGCCATCAGCCGGGCAGCAGGTGCCGGGCGGCGTGCAGCGCCCGCCACTGCTCGCCGTCGCGCCGCGCCGCCTGCTGCTCCAGGTAGCGGCGCAGCCGGGCGAGGTCGTCGGGGCTGTCCTTGGCGGCGGTCCCGGCGAGGCACTCGACGATGTCGGCGGCGCCGCCCGGCTCGCCGCGCAGGAACCAGCCCCGCACGCCGACCTGGTGCGCGACCGACACCGCCTCGGCCGTGCTCATCACCGCCGACAGCCGGTCCATCGCCCGGCCGTCCTCGGTGGCCGCGCCGCGCAGCTCCCGGAACGCGGTGACCAGCACTTCCAGGACGTCGCGGCGCGGCGGGGCCTGCACGCCGCTGTGCTCCAGCAGCCGCCGCGCCTCCTGCTCGACCAGGTCGAGCTCGGTGCCGAAGTCGGCGATCGGGAACACGGTCTCGAAGTTGAACCGCCGCTTGAGCGCCGCGCTCATCTCGTTGACGCCCCGGTCGCGGGTGTTCGCGGTCGCGATGACGTTGAACCCGTCCCGCGCGAACACCATCGACTCCGCCCCCGCCAGTTCGGGGACGGCGAGGACGCGGTCGGACAGCGGGGAGAGCAGCGAGTCCTGCACCTCCAGCGGGCAGCGGGTGATCTCCTCGAACCGGACGACCCGGCCCTCGGCCATCCCGGTGAGCAGCGGCGCCGGCACCAGCGAGCGGGTGGACGGCCCCTCCGCGACCAGCAGCGCGTAGTTCCACGAGTACTTGATCTGGTCCTCGGTGGTGGCGGCGCCGCCCTGGATCGTCAGCGTGGACGTCCCGCTCACGGCCGCCGCGATCAGCTCCGACAGCAGCGACTTCGCCGTGCCCGGCTCCCCGACGAGCATCAGCCCGCGGCTCGTGGCGAGGGTGACCAGCGCCCGGTCGATGAGCGCGGTGTCGCCGACGAACTTGCGCGTCACGCCGAGGGCCTCGTCGCCGACGACGAACCGGCGCGCCGCCGTGAGGCTCAGCGCCCAGCCCGGCGGGCGCGGCCCGGAGTCGTCCTCGCGGAGCCGCCGGAGTTCCTCGGCGAACCGGACCTCGGCTGGGGGCCGCTGGTGGCCGGTGGTGTCGTCGCTCATGTTTCCTTTTCGGGGGCTGGGGCGGGGGCTGGGGGGACCAGTTTGGCAAGGGCCTCGGACAGCGCGACCGGCGACAGGTCCGCGAACCGCGGGACGACGCCGCCGGGGCGGTGGTCTGCGGGCGCCGCGTCGATCCGCACCTCCCGCAGCGTCTCACGGCCGCCGGGGCCGGGACCGGGGCCCGCGAACGCGATGACGAGCCGGCGGGCCGGGGCGATCTCCCGCCACAGCGTGCGCGGGTCCTCGCCCGGGGCCCAGCCGCGCCAGGCCAGCCGGTCGACCACGTCGGGCGGCAGTTCCGCGCCCGCGAGCCGGTCCAGCCCGCCGGCGTCGCGCTCCTGCCCGGTGAGGGCGTAGAAGGGGCGGCCGAGCTGCGGGAACGGCTGCAGGATCTCGTAGTCGGCGAACAGCTCCGACCACGCCTCCAGCGTCGCGCCCATCGTCGCCGGATGCGCGACACCGACCCGGACGCCGTCGCCGTCGCCGTCGCCGTCGCCGGGCAGGACGAACACGCCGTCGTCCACGTCGGCGAAGGTCCCGTCCTCGGCGATCCGGAAGAAGGCCCGCTCGCCGCCGTTCTCGGCGGTCCACACGAGGCACCGCGCGAGGTGCCCGACGATCGGGTGCCGGACGGCGTAGTCGCGGAACTCGGCGGGCGACCAGCGGCGCTCCGCCACCATGGCGCGCTCCAGGCGGTCGCGTTCCACGGTCGCGGTGCGGCGGGCCTCGCCCTTCATGCGCCCGGCGGGGTCGAGGCCGCCGTCGGGGACGATCCGGTCGGCGAGGCGCTCGACGTCCAGGCCCCGCCGCTCGGCGGCCTTCGCGAACGTGAACGCGGCCTCGGTGCGCAGCCACGCGTGCTTCGCGTCCCGCGCGGTCCGGTACAGGGCGGCGAGCGCGGTGCGGGAGCCGAGGGCGGCGAGGACGTCCAGTCCCCTGCGGGCCTTCGCGTGCCCGCGCTCCCCCGGCCATGCGCGGACCAGCTGGACCAGCCGGCGGACGGTCTCGTCGTCGCCGGTCCGGGCGAGCTGCGCGAACGCCCATTCGTCCCTGGCGGGGGCGCCGTGGGAGAGCCAGCGGTCGAAGAGCGTCCAGCCGAACTCCGCGAGCGAACGCTCGTCGCACGCGTCCCGCATCGCCGGGACGTCGTGCGGATGGCGCAGGGCCAGCAGTTCGACCAGGCGCGGCACCGCCTCCGCCGGCAGCGTCCGCTCCCGCCCGCGCAGCAGCACCGGCGGGAGCAGCACCGGGTCGGCCCAGTCGCCGATCTCCGGTCGCTTGGCGAGCCCCGTCCGCACCGGATGCGCCGCCAGTACCGCGCGCAGCTCGTCCGCGACCTCGGGGGCGGCGGACGCGACGGTCTCCAGGCCGTGCCGGTCCGCGAGGTGGCGCAGCGCGGTCTCGGCGGCCCGCCGCGGCCTGACCGGCCGGCCGAGCGCGGCCGGGACGAGGCAGGGCACCGCGGCCACGCCGTGCCAGTCGAGCCAGGTCCGGGCGAGGGCGGCGCTCTCCTGCCGCCGCATCAGCAGGTCGCACATCAGCGCCGCCACAGCGACGTCCCGGTAGGGCAGCACGACCGCGGCGCGCGGGACGGGACGGTCCGCCGCCATCCGCAGCGCGTCCGGGAGCACGTCCAGCCCGTGGCGCGCGACCAGGACGCGCATCCGCTCCTCGCCGTCCACCGGCCCGGTGCCGGTGCCGGTGCCGAGCCATCGGTCGCGCTCGCCGTCCGGCCAGGCGACCCGGCTCGTCGCGAACCGCTCCAGCCCCGTCACGACCGGCCGCACCGGGGGCCGCTCCCAGGGGAGGCCGGTGAGGAACGCCGGCACCGCGGTTCCGCCGGGGGCCGGGAGGGGCGGGACGTCCGCGTCGAAGCGGTGATCTTCCACGGTGACCAACCGTAGAGGAGCGGGCGGGACAGATCCCTGGGATCCCGGACATGACCGACACGACGTGACGGCGCGGCGGCGCGGCGGCGCCGGCGATCAGCCGGGCGTCCGGGACGGCGTCCGCCGGGGGTTCATGCTCTCGGCAGGGTGAGGATCTCGGGGCCGTCGGGGGTGATGGCTATCGTGTGCTCGCTGTGGGCCGTCCGGCAGCCCGTCGCGCTGCGGAGCGTCCAGCCGTCGGCGTCGGTGACGAGTTCGTCGGTGTCGGCCATGATCCAGGGCTCCAGTGCCAGCAGGAGGCCGGGGCGCAGCTTGTACCCGCGGCCGGGCCTGCCGGTGTTCGACACGTGCGGGTCCTGGTGCATCGTCGATCCCACGCCGTGACCGCCGAACTCGGTGTTGATCGGGTACCCCGCCTCGCTCAGGACCGAGCCGATGGCGTGGGAGATGTCGCCGATGCGGGAGCCCGGCCCGGCGGCGGCGATCCCGGCCCGCAGGGCGCGTTCGGTCGCGCTGATCATCGCGAGGCTCTCGGCGGGCCGCGCGTCGCCCACGACGAAGCTGATGGCGGAGTCCGCGACGATGCCGCCCTTGGAGACGGCGAGGTCCAGGGAGAGCAGGTCGCCGTCGGCGAGGGTGTAGTCGTAGGGGCGCCCGTGGAGCACCGCGTCGTTGACCGACGTGCAGATGTAGTGCCCGAACGGGCCGCGCCCGAAGGACGGCGCGTAGTCGACGTAGCAGGACTCCGCTCCGGCTTCGACGATCATGGCCTTGGTCCACTCGTCGATGTCCCGGAGGTTGGTGCCGACCCCGGTGCGGCTCTTGAGGTTCCGCAGGATGCCGGCGACCAGTGCGCCCGCGTCCCTCGCCCGGGGCAGGTCGGTGGCGCTCAGGATCTCGATCATGTACTGCCTTCCACGGTGACCAATAACTATCCCGGCCATAGTATCCCGGTATTAGAATAGGCGGCATGGTCAGGTTGCCGCTCACTCCCGCGGAGGTCGAACGCGGGCAGCGCCTCGGTGCCGTGCTGCGCCGCGCCAGGGGGGAACGCCCGATGCTCGATACCGCGCTGGACGCCGGCGTCTCGCCGGAGACCCTCCGGAAGATCGAGTCCGGTCGCGTCGCCACCCCGGCCTTCCCGACGATCGCGGCGATCGCCGGGGTCCTGGGTCTCTCGCTCGACGCGGTGTGGGCCGAGATCAACCACGCCGAGCGCGGCGCCGTCCCGGGCGACGCGGGTACGCGGGTGGCCTCGTAGGAGTCGTACTGGGAGGCGCGGATGGAGACCGGGGACGGGACGCTGGCGGTGGGGGCCGGACGGCCGCGGGCGGAGAACCACACCCCCGGGCTGCCGGGGCCGGTGTTCGCGGCGCATTACCATTTGGCCGGCGAGGCGAGCGGCCCTTTCACCTATGGGCGCGACACCAATCCGACGTGGACGCTGCTCGAGCGGGCGATCGGGGAACTGGAGGGCGGCGCCGAGGTCGTTTCGTTCTCCTCCGGAATGGCGGCGGTCGCGGCCGTGCTGCTGTCGCAGGTGAAGGCCGGCGACGTGGTCGTCCTGCCCGATGACTGCTACCAGGTGACCCGGTCCCTGACGGGGCGGCTGGAATCGTACGGGGCGGTGGTGCGGATGGCGCCCACCGCCGGGGACGCGCAGATCGGATCGGTGGACGGGGCCCGGCTGGTGTGGGTCGAGTCGCCGTCCAATCCGGGGCTGGACGTGTGCGATATCGCGCGGGTCGCCGAGGCCGCGCACGCGGCGGGGGCACTGGTGGCGGTCGACAATACGCTGGCCACGCCGCTCGGGCAGCGGCCGCTGGATCTGGGCGCCGATTTCTCGGTCGCGAGCGACACCAAGGCGCTGACCGGGCACGGGGATCTGCTGCTCGGGCATGTCGCGACACGCGATCCCGCACTGGCGGACGGAATCAGGGTGTGGCGCAAGACCGTGGGCGCCATTCCCGGGCCGATGGAGGCATGGCTGGCCCACCGGTCGCTGGCCACGCTGCAATTGCGGCTGGACCGGCAGGCCGCCAATGCACTGGCGCTCGCGGAGGCGCTGAGGGGGCGGGTCTCGGGGCTCCGGTATCCCGGGCTGCCGGACGATCCGGGGCATGAGGCCGCGGCCCGGCAGATGCGCCGGTTCGGGTGCGTCGTCTCCTTCACGCTGCCCGGCGAAGACGCCGCCGAGACATTTCTCGGGTCGTTGCGGCTCGTCATGCAGGCCACCAGTTTCGGCAGCGTGCACAGTTCGGCGGAACGGCGCGGCCGGTGGGGCGGAGACGCCGTCGAACCCGGGTTCATCCGTTTCTCCGTCGGTATCGAGGACACCGCCGATCTCGTCGCCGACGTTCTCCAGGCGCTGGAGAAAATCCCGTGAACCGCCGGGGCGCGCCGTTGTAGCGTGGCCCGCCATGAGCGACGCGCGGGCACTTCTGGAAAGCGGCGACATCGCCGGGCTGATCCGGCATCTGCGGTTCAACGCCGAAGGCATGGAACTGCGCGAGGTGGCGCGGCTCATGGAGGGCGCGGCCGGGCTGTCCGGATTCGACGACATGCGCGAGGCGGCCGCGGCGCTGGTGCGGGAGCAGGAGCCGCAGCAGCTCTACGACTTCGGTTACGCGTGCGTCGAGCGCGGGATCGCGTTCCTGGCGATCCCGGCGCTGCGGCGCGCGGTGGAGCTGATGCCGGACGAGCCCGTACTGGTCATGGAGCTCGTCTCCGCGCTGGAGCGGGAGAACCGGCACGCCGAGACGGTCGCGGTGCTGGAGCCGCGGGTGGATTCGCTCGACCCGTGGCCCGCGCGCTACCTGCTCGCCTACAACGCGCTGCTGTCCGGAGACCTGGAGAGGGCCGAGCGGGAGTCCGCGCGGCTGCCCGTGCCGGACGACGGCGACTGGCTGCCGGCCCATGAGCGGCTCGCCCGGATGACGGCGCGGGCGCGAGCGGCCCGCGGCGTCGGCCCGCTCGATTCGACGGATCTGCGCGGCTGGCATTTCGTGCTCGGCGGCAGTTTCCTCGCCACCATTTCGCCGTACGGTTTCGGCGATGGGATGACGGGCCGGTTCGCCTACATGTCCGACAGTTTCGCCGCCTGCCGGCGGAGCCTGGACCGGCTGCGGCTCGTCCTGGACGCGGCGGGCCGGCGGCCGGCGTCCGTCGGGCTGCTGCCGGACCGGTCGAGCCGGATCCTCGGGCTGGCGGCGGCGCGGCTGCTCGGGCTGCCCGCCGAGCCGTTCGCGCCGGGCCGCCCCGATGCGCTCGTCGTCGCCTACGACCTGAACGAGACGCAGGTCGAGGGGCTGCGGGAGCGGGCCGAGGGGCAGGTGCTGTTCGAGCACGCGTCCTGCTGGACCGGCCCGCCGGTCGTGGGCGCGGACGTCACCGGGTTCCTGCACCAGGTGGCGGTGCCGCCGTGGGGCGAGCGGCTGCGCGTCACGGCCGACCGCGAGACCGAGAAGGTGCCGCCGGACGAGCGTCCCGCGGAACTGCTGGCCGAGGAGATCGTCGAGGCGGAGCCGGAGACGTTCGAGGAGGACGGCGCGCCGCCGGACCCGGACGGCGCCCTCGCGGGATTCGCCGGCGCCCTCCGCGGCCACTGGCTCACCGGGCCGAGGGACGCGGTGCGCTCCCCCGGCCCGGTGCCGAGCAGCCGCTTCGCCTAGCCCGTCAGGGACGTCAGGTCGGCGAGGAGTTCGGAGACGAAGACCGGGTCGAGGTCGGCGAAGCCGTCCTCGACGACGCGGGACGGCGCGTAGTCGCCCGCCGACTTCCCGATCCAGACGTGCTCGATCCTCTGCTCGGGGTTGAGGTCGGTGTAGCCGACGGCGATGCCGGGCCGCAGGTCGAGCACCACGACCGCGTTCGGGGCGAGCGTCCAGGACATCCAGTGCTCGATGCCGTTGTCCTGCGGCGCGCCCCGGCTCCAGGCGGACCGGGTGAGCCCGAGGAGCCTGCCGGTCGGGACGGTCAGGCCCTCGAACCGGGCGAGCCGGCCGTCCGCGCCCTCCCCGTCGGCGAGGGCGTGGACGGGCCGCCCGAGCTGCGGGAACGGCTGCAGGATCTCGTAGTCGCCGAACACCTCCGACCACGCGTCCAGGGTCGCGCCCAGCTCCACCGGGTGCGCGATCCGGACCTCCGCCGACTCCGGCAGCTCCACCGCGTCGTCGGTCAGGTCGGCGAGCGTCAGGTCCTCGGCGACGCGGAAGGCCCGGTCGCCGCTCAGCCAGACCAGGCGCCGCGCGAGATGGCGCACCAGCGGATGGCCGACGACGTACTCGCCGAACTCGGCGGCCGTCCACTCCCGGCCCATGACCATGGCCGACTCCAGCCGGGCGACCTGGACGGACGCCACGGCCCGCAGCTCCTTCTTCAGCTCCGCGAACCGCTGGTAGGCGGCGGGCGCCAGGCCGGGGTCGTCCTTGGCGCCGGGCTTGGGCAGCGTCTTGCGGGCCGTGCCCTTCTCGTCGGCGACGGTGGGCTTGAGCTGCTCGTCGAACCCGACGGTGAACCGGCGCGGCCCGTAGTCGAGGGTGAGGGCGCCGCCCTCGTCCAGGCCGAAGGCCGGGACGAGGCGGTCGGCGAGCTGGTCGGGCGTCAGGCCGCGCCGCTTCGCGGCGAACGCCAGCCTGCGCTGCGCCTCCGCCTTCAGCCCCTTGTACTTCGCCGTCCGCGCGATGGCGTCGAGCTGGGTGAGGGCGGTGTCGCCGCCGATCTGGACGAGGACGCCGAGCCCGTGGACCGCGCGGCCGTGCCCGCCGGACTGGCCGGGCCACTTCTTGATGTGCGGGGTGAGGCGGCGGGCGGTCGCCTCGTCGCCGAACCGTCCGAGCATGGACAGCACGAACCCGCTGCGGCCGGGGAACCCGGCCGCCTCCCACGCCTCGAACAGCGCCCAGCAGAACGCGGTGAGCGACTCCGCCTCGCACACTTCGGCGGCCCCGTCCAGGACCGGGGCGACGTCGATGCCCCGGCTGTCCGGCACCGTCATGGCGAGCAGGACCGTGCGGATCGCCTCGGCCGGCAGTTCCCCGCCGCCCGTCAGCGCGGGGGCGGGCAGCGCGCCCAGGTCCAGCCAGCCGGGCAGGGGCGGCGGCTTGTACGGGG
Organism: Spirillospora sp. NPDC047418; assembly: GCF_040643275.1. Lineage (NCBI taxonomy): Bacteria > Bacillati > Actinomycetota > Actinomycetes > Streptosporangiales > Thermomonosporaceae > Spirillospora > Spirillospora sp. NPDC047418. The sequence goes on along the minus strand of NZ_JBEYTW010000021.1, from coordinate 83,152 downwards.
GCTGGGCGCGCGCGGCGGCGGGCGGTGCGGCGGCCAGCAGCGCGGCGACCGCGGCGGCGGCCTCGTCCCCGTGGACGCGGGCGGCCCCGGCGACGTCGCCCTTGACGGCCCGCAGCGCCTTGACCGCGTTGCGGCGGGGGCCGACGCGCTTGCCGAGCGCATCCGGCACCAGGTAGGGGACGGCGTCCAGGCCGTGCCGGTCGAACCAGCCGGCGGCGAGGCGCTGCGCCGACTTGAGCCGGTACAGCCAGTCCGCCACCAGGCGGACGACGTCGGCGGACAGGAACGGCATCAGCACCGGGCCCGTCCCGTACGGGTTCTGCTTGGCGAGCCGGAGCGACAGGTCCCAGGCGTCGGTCTCGAACCGCGCGACGATCGGCCGGAGCGAGTGGCCGAAGTCCCACGTGACCTTCGGCTGCCAGCCGGCCAGCAGCGGGCGGGCGAGGTGCTCGGGGGCCCCGGCGAGGAAGGCGGCCCGGGTGGGCTCGTAGCTCATCCGGCCGTCCCGGAACTGCTCGGCGGCCTCCTCCCACTCGCCGTCCCGCCAGGACTTGTACGGGCGGGTCGCCGCCCACTCCTCGCGTTCGCCCGGCGCCCAGCGGATCGCGCGGCCGTCCGGCGCCTCCAGGCCGGGCAGGACGGTCGGCGCGCCGCCGGACGGTTCCGGGGCGGGCTCGCGCACCCACGGCGGGGTCAGCAGTGCCTTCGGCAGTTCCATGTCGTTCCTTTTCAGGGGGTCAGCGTCGACAGGTCGGCGAGGACCTCGGAGGCGGTCACGGGGTCGAGGTCGGCGAACGTGCCCGTGGGGGCGGACCTGCCGACCCAGAACTGGTCGGGGCGGGCGGCCAGGCCCACCGTCTCCAGCGTCTGGTCGGGCAGGACGTCGGGGGCGCCGACGGCGATGCCCGGGTCGAGTTCGATGACGAGGTTCCGGCCGCCGGGCAGCGGCCGCGAGATCCAGCACTCCACGCCGGCGTCCTGCGGCTCGCCGCGCCGCCAGCCGCGCGACGTCAGCCCGAGGACCTTCCCGACCGGGAGCGTCACGCCCTCGAAGCGGGCCAGCCGCCCGGACGCCGCCTCCGCCTCGGTCAGCCGGTGGACGGGGCGCCCGAGCTGCGGGAACGGCTGCAGGATCTCGTAGTCGGCGAACACGCCCGCCCAGGCGTCGAGCGCGCCGTCCAGGTCGATGGGGTGCGCGATGCCCACGGCCGCAGAGTCGGCGACGGTGAGCACGTCGTCGTCCGCGTCGGCGTAGGTGCCGTCCTCGGCGACGCGGAACGCGGTCGTCTTGCCGCCGTCCCCCTCCCCCTCGCAGGCGAGCCACACCAGCCGCCGGACGATGTGCCGGACGAGCGGGTGCCCGGCCAGCAGCTCCTCGAACTCCCGTACCGGCCAGCGGCGCCGCATGACCATGCACGCCTCCAGGCGGCGGATCTGGTCGGCGGCGGCGGTCCGCACGTCCTTCTTGAGGGTGGAGAACGCCTTGTAGGCGGCGGGCGCGAGGTCAAGGTCGTCCTTGGCGCCCGGCTTGGGGAGGGCCTTGCGGCGCTTGCCGTCCTCGTCGGTCACGTACGGCTTGAGCTGCTCGTCGAACCCGACGGTGAAGCGGCGCGGGCCGTAGTCGAGGGTCATGCTCCCGTCCGCGTCCAGGCCGAAATCGGGGACGAGCCGGTCGGCGAGCTGGTCGGCGGTCAGCTCCAGCTCGGCGGCGACCTCCTCGATCTTCTCCTGCGCCTTGCCCTTCAGCCCCTTGAACTTCACGCGCTGCGCGATGCCGTGCAGGTGCATGAGGGCGACGTCGGTGCCGATGGCGGCGAGGACGTCCAGGCCGGAGACCGCCTTGGCGTGCCCGCCCTCGCCCGGCCACGCCCGGATCAGCGGGGTGAGGCCGCGGACGGTCCCGTCGTCGCCGGTCAGCCCCAGCTGCGCCAGCGCCCACCCGTCCCTGGACGCCGCCCCCTGCGCCTCCCATGCGCGGAACAGCGCCCAGCCGAATCCGGCGAGCGACTCGGGGTCGCACAGCTCGCGGACGGCGTCCACCCCCGCGTACTCCGCGCCGGGCTTGGACATCGCGAGCATCGTCACCACGTGCTGCGCGGCGGCGGCCGGGAGCGCGTGCGCGCGGCCGCGGAGGAGGAGCTGCGGGAGCAGGCGCGCGTCGGCCCAGCCCCCGGTGGCCGGGACCTTCGCGGGCAGGACGTCGAGCGGGTCGGCGTGGACGACGGCCTCGATCGCCCCGGCCGCCCCGTCTCCGTGAACCCGGGCCGCTTCGATGACCGCCTCGGCGCCGTCCTGCGCGGCGATGACGCGCAGCGCGCCCTCGGCGGCCCGGCGCGCGTTGCCGGCCTTGCCGAGCGCGTCCGGCAGCAGCGCCGGGACGGCCGCGAGACCGTGCCGGCCGAACCAGGTGCGCGCCGTCTTCCCGGCCTGCTTGAGCCGGGCGAGCCAGTCGGCCATCAGCCGCGCGACGTCATCGCTCAGGTAGGGCAGGAGGAGGCGGCCGTAGTTCGCGGGGCCCAGCCGCGCCAGGCGGACGGCGCCGTCCAGCATGTCCAGCTCGAACCGGGCCGCGAGGACGGGGCCCGCCTCCTCCATCATCCACGCGTGGGACGGTTTCCAGTCGGCGAGCAGCGGGCGCACCAGCTCCTCGGGCGCCTCCACGAGGAACGCGATCTCCTGGAAGGCGGGCAGCTCCCCCTTCCGGAACTTCGCGGCCTGGACGTTCCAGTCCAGGCGCTCCGCCCAGCGCCAGCGGTGGTGCAGGTCGGCCCGCCAGGCGTCGCGCTCCCCCGGCTTCCAGGCGATCGAGCGCGTGCCGGGCGACGGCACGTCCTTGATGACGACGGGCTTGGCCTTCGTCCGGGGACGGGTCCACGGCGGGGCGGTGAGCAGCGGCGGCAGCGCCTCGGGCGGCGCCTCCGGTACCCGGGCGCCGGGGTCGCGGAGTCCCTCGATCGCCGCCCGGGACTCCTCCGGCAGCTCCGGCAGCATCTCCCCCAGCAGATCGGGGTGGGTGAGGACGTGCTGCCGCAGGACCGGCTCCACCCCCGGAGCGGCGGACGACGCGGCCAGCAGCCGCATCGCGCGCGCGGGGAAGGACCCGGCGGCGGCCAGCATCACGGGTGGGACGTGGCGGTCGCCGAGCCGGTCGATCAGGGCCTGGAACGCCCCGTCGCCGGGCAGTGCGGCGAGGACGCCCAGGATGGTCCGCTTGGCGTCGGTCCCGAGGTACTCGCCGTCCAGGGCGCCGGTCAGCAGCGGCACCGCGCCGGCGGGTCCGATGCCGTCGACGAGGGTCGCGAGGGTGCTCAGAGCTCGGTCGCGGTAGCCGAGCGGGAGGCGGTCGGCGTCGACCTGGTGCGGGGCGCCGAGCGAGCAGAACAGCATCCAGCGCGGGTCGGAGTGGACGGGCAGGGCCTCGATCGCGGGGTCCGCGCACAGCTCGTCGGTCCAGTCCAGCCGGGTCGGCACCAGGTAGGAGACGATCAGCCGCTGCACGGGCGTCCGCCGGCGGGCCGCCAGCCGCTCGACCGCCTCGGTGTACACGTCGTCGCCGGCGGCGGCCAGCAGCGCGCGCAGATGCCGGGCCGTCCGCTCCTTCGTCCACCAGCCGCCGGTGTAGTCGGACGCCACGAAGTCGCGGACGCCGGTCCACGTCCGCTGGAGCCCCGCCTGCCAGTAGTCGAGCGTGAAGGCCGCCAGCTCCGCGTAGGCGCAGGCGGCGAACGGCAGGCCGTGCTCGGCGGCCCAGGCGTCCGGGATCGTGGCCTTGCCGCCGAGCTCGGCCGACCCGCCCTCGGAGAGCGCGACCTCGGCGGCCACCGCGGCACCGAGCGGGTCGGGCTCGCCGGCCAGGTAGGCGCGGGCGTGCCCGGCCAGCGCGGGCACCGTGCCGGGCAGGGCCAGGACGTCCTCGACAGGGCCTCGCGCCGCGTCCAGCAGCGCCCGCAACGTCCGGAGCGCGGCGCCGTCGGTGCGTACCGCCGGTCGCCCCGGCCGGTCGCGGCGCGGATGGACCAGCTGCCGCCACGCGTCCGGCATCTCCCAGGTGTCCTCGTCGGCCGTCCCCGGCCCCCTCGTGCTCATGGCGCCACACGTTATGGGAGATCACCGACAAAGCGATCAGGAATGCTCGCGCATGTCCGCCTCGACGGCCTCGGCGGCCTTGCGGGCGGCGATCAGCACCGGATCCCAGACGGGCGCGAACGGGGGCGCGTAGCCGAGGTCGAGTCCGGTCATCTCCTCGACCGTCATCCGGTTCCACAGCGCGATGGCGAGTCCGTCGATCCGCTTGGCGGCGTTCTCCTCGCCGACGATCTGGCCGCCGAGCAGCCGCCCCGACCGGCGCTCGGCGATCAGCTTCGTCCGCATCACGGTGGCGCCCGGGTGGTAGCCGGCGCGGGTGGTCGACTCGACGACCACGCTCAGCGCCGCGAACCCGGCCGCCGCGGCCTCCCGCTCGCTCAGCCCGGTCCGCGCGACCTCGACGTGGCAGATCTTCGACACCGCGGTGCCGAGGACGCCGGGGAAGGTGGCGTAGCCGCCGCCGAGGTTGATGCCGGCGACCCGGCCCTGCTTGTTGGCGTGCGTGCCGAGCGCGATCGCGACCGGGCCGCCCGACACGAGGTGGCGGTTCTCGACGCAGTCGCCGGCCGCCCACACCCGCTCCGACCGGGTCCGCATCCGCCGGTCGGTGACGATGCCGCCGGTCGGGCCGGTCTCGACCCCCGCCTCCCGGGCCAGCCGCGAGGCGGGCTTCACGCCGAGGCCGAGGACGACCAGGTCCGCCGGCAGCGTCCGGGACCCGGTGCGGACGGCGGTGACGTGCCCGTCCGGCCCGGTGTCGAAGCCCTCCACCGGCTCCCCCAGGTACAGGTGCACGCCGAGGTCGCGCATCGCGTCCGCGACGATCGCGCCCATGTCCGGGTCGAGGGTCCGCATCGGCTGGTCGGAGGCGTCCACCAGGGACACCTCCAGGCCGCGCATCACCATCGCCTCGGCCATCTCCAACCCGATGTAGCCGCCGCCGACGACGACGGCGCGGCGCGGCGACCGGTCCTCTAGCGCGCGGACGATCGCCACCCCGTCGTCCAGGACCTGCACGCCGTGGATGCCCGCGGCGTCGGCCCCCGGCAGCCGCGGCCGGGCGGGGACGGCGCCGGTCGCGATCATGAGGTCGTCGTAGGGTTCCCAGCGCTCGCCGCCGGCGGCGTCCCGGACCCGCACCCGGCCGCGGCCGGTGTCGATCTCCACGGCCTCGGTGCGCAGCCGCAGCTCGATGCCGCGCTCGGCGAACTCGGCGGGGGTGCGGGCGATGAGCTTGTCCAGCTCGTCGACGACGCCGCCGACGAAGTACGGGATGCCGCACGCCGAGTAGGACGCGTAGTGCCCGCGCTCGACGGCGACGATCTCCAGCTCGTCCGGGCCGCGCCGCCTGCGGGCCTGGGACGCGGCGCTCATCCCGGCGGCGTCGGCTCCGATGACGAGCAGGCGTTCGCGTGCGGCCATTCCGGTTCCTCCCAAAATCGTCTCCTCACCGACCATAGACGCGGCGGGCGTTGCCGGACGCGATCATGCCGGCGACGCGCTCGGCGTCCCGGGGCGTCCAGGCGCCGTCCGCCACCCCGCCGGCGAGGAACCCGGCGAGCCCGCGCCGGAACAGCAGGGCGCCCAGGTAGTACAGCTCGGCGAGCCCGAACGCGTCCGAGGAGTGGAGCACCTTCCCGAACGGCGCCAGCTCCAGCAGCTCGGCGATCAGCGCGGGCGCCCGGTGCCCGAGGTTGTGGGTCGCGAGCCCCACGTCGGCGTAGACGTTCGGGAGCACCTGCGCGAGGTAGCCGGCGTGCCGGTGGAACGGGTAGTTGTGCAGCAGCAGCGCCGGGGCCGGGTCCATCGCGCGCAGCAGTTCGGCCAGCAGCAGCGGGTCGCCGCGGCGCAGGTCGGCGTCCACGTCCCCGTACCCGACGTGGAACTGGACGGGCAGCCCCGCGTCGACCGCGCACCAGACCAGGAACCGGTGCAGGATCTCGTCGCGGACCCGCGGCCCGGTCCCGCCCGCCTCGGCCGCGAGCATCAGCCGCCCGGCCGCCCCGCCCACCTCCGCGTCGGTCGGCCGCGGCCCGGACAGCTCCAGCCCGGCCCGGTACGCGGCGATCGACTTGGCGCCGGCGACGCCGCCCGCGGCCCTGCGGGCGTCGAGCCGGGAGCGCACCTCGTCCGCGAACGCCGCGGCCGCGACGCCGCCGGCCGCGACCTCCTCCGCGACGGTCTCCAGCCGGACGATCTCGCGGGCGCCGGCACCGGCGAGCCGCCCCAGCTCGGCCGGGCCGAGCAGCGCCTCCGGGGTGTGGCCGGTGTCGACGTACAGGGCCTCCAGCCCCGCCGCCGCGAGGAAGCGCCGGTTGACCTCGGGCGCGCCCAGCTCGGCGCGGCGCGCCAGGTAGGCGTCCGGCTCCGCGTGCGCGTCCAGATCCAGGACGGGCGGGCACCAGCGCCGCAGCGCGAACCCCACCTGCGTGTCGAACATGCTCACGCCCGGCGGGCCGGTCGTCGCCGCCTCGGTGAGCGACTCCTCGAACGCCGTCCGGTCGAGATCGCGGCCGAGGACGCCGTGGCAGTGGTGATCGACGAGCGGCAGCGACTCCAGGTACTCCAGCACGGCGCCCGCCTTCCTGGGCTCGGCCTCCCCGCAACAGGCCGGTGTTCTCCCTACGATGCCTGTACGGGCCGTGCCCGCGTCCGCCGCCGCCACTCCGACCGGGAGCCAGCACCGTGGAACAGACCCCTCGCAACGTGCTCAGCGGGCCCGGCCTCGACGCGTACGCGCTGGACGGGCGCGAACGGGCCCGGCTCGGCGGGCGGGGCGCCGAGACGGCCCGGCGGCTGGCCGGGCTGGGCATCGTGGCGGTCGCGCTGACCTGGGTGGACGTCAGCGGCATCACCCGCACCAAGACGGTCCCGGTGGAGCGGCTGGAGCACGCCGCCGCGTGGGGCGTCGGGATGTCCCCGGTGTTCGACGTGTTCCTGCTGGACGATTCGATCGTGTCGGGGCGGTACATCGGCGGCCCGATCGGCGATCTGCGGCTCCATCCCGTCCTGGAGCGGCTCGTGCCGATGGCGGCGCTGCCCGGCTGGGCGCACGCGCCCGCGCTCCGCTACGCGCAGGACGGCGCCCCGCACCCGCTGGACGCGCGGGCCCTGCTGCGCCGCGAGACCGACCGGCTCTCCGCGCTGGGCTGGTCGGTGCGGGGGGCGTTCGAGATCGAATGGGCGGTGTCGAAGGGCGGTGAGGACGGCTTCAGCCCCGCCTCCACGGGCCCCGCCTACGGGATGACGCGGGTCACCGAGCTGGCCGGATACCTGCGGGACGTCCTGAAGGCGCTGAAGGAGACCGGCGTCACGGTCGTCCAGCTCCACCCCGAGTACGCGGCCGGGCAGTACGAGGTGTCGGTGGCGGCCGAGGACCCGCTCGGCGCGGCCGACACCGCCGTCGTCGTCCGGGAGACGGTCCGGGCGGTCACGATCGAGCACGGCATGGCCGCGTCCTTCTCCCCCAAGGTCGAGGCCGGCGCGGTCGGCAACGGCGCCCACGTCCACCTCAGCCTGTGGCGGGAGAGCGCGGCGGACGGCGCGGCGAACGCGATGGCGGGCGGCTCGGGCCCGTACGGGATGACGGCGGCCGGGGAGTCGTTCGCCGCCGGGATCCTGCACCATCTGCCCGCGCTGCTGGCGGTCGGCGCGCCGGCGGTGGCGAGCTACCTCCGGCTGGTCGCCTCGCACTGGGCGGGCGCGTACGCGTGCTGGGGGCTGGAGAACCGGGAGGCGGCGCTGCGGTTCGTCACCGGCGCCGAGGGCGAGCGGGCGACGGCGGCGAACCTGGAGGTCAAGTGCCTGGACGGCGCCGCCAACCCGTACCTGCTGCTGGCGGCGCTCCTCGCGGCCGGGCGGGACGGGCTCGGCGCCGACCTGCGGCTGCCCGAGCCGGTCGACGTCGACCCGGCGAGCCTGTCCGAGGCCGAGCGCGCGGCCCGGGGCGTCGCGCCGCTCCCGGCGTCGCTGGCGGAGTCGGTCGCGGCGTTCGAGGCCGACACCGTCCTGCGGGACGCGCTCGGCGAGGCGGTCGCCGACACCGTCGCCACCGTGCGGCGCGGGGAGATCGACCTGCTGGACGGCGCGACACCGGAGCAGGTCGCGGCCGCCACCCGCTGGCGCCACTGAGGACCGGGGGAACGGGCGATGCGGGTCACGGGCTACCGGAGCCACGGGGTGTCGGCGGCGGTGGCGCTGGTCAACGCCGCGACCAGCGCCGGCGGGGACGACTCGCCCGGCGCGCTGCGCCGCATCCTGCGCGAGAACGACTTCTTCTGGCGCGAGTTCGAGGACGCCGACGCCGCGGACCTGCGGCGCTGGGGCCGCGTCCTGCGGCCGTTCTTCGAGGCCGGCCGGCTCCAGGACGCGACGGCGCTGCTGAACCGGCTGATGCTGGAGATCCCCCTGCACCCGCACCTGTCCGACCACGAGCCGCACGGCCTGCACATGCACTACGCGCCGCCGTCGTCCCGGCTCCCGGACCGGTTCCGCGCGACCACGCTGATGCACCTCGCCGAGCTGGTCGTCGAGCACGGGCTCGGCCGGACCGGCGTCTGCGCGGCCGACGGCTGCGACCGGGTGTACGCCGACACGTCCCGGGCGGGGCGGCGCCGGTTCTGCTCGGAGGCGTGCGCGAACCGGACGAACGTCGCCGCGTTCCGCGCCCGCCACCGGACGTGATCTGCCCCGCATTCACGGGCTTTGCCGCAATATTGCCGGTGCCGGGGAAGGACTCCCGGCATGCCACGCCCGTTCTTTCGCCCCGGGGCCGGCCGGGGCGGCCGCGCCGGACGCTCGCCGCTGCAGGTGGCGACGGAGGTGCAGTCCACGGCCTACCGCATCGCCCGGCTGACGCTCACCGCCGTGCTGGCGTTCGTGCTGGCCGACACGGTGCTGCCGCCGGACACGCCGGAGCCGCTGCTGTCGCCGCTGACCGCGCTGCTGGTCGTGCAGTTCTCCGTCGTCGGGACGATCAGGGCGAGCATCCTGCGGGTCCTCTCGGTCACCTCGGGCGTGCTGGTCGCGGTGATGGCGGCGTCCACCATCGGGTTCTCCTGGTGGGCGCTCGGCATCACGATCTGCGCCGCGCTCGTCATCGGGCACGTGCTGCGGCTCGGCGAGCACGTGCTGGAGGCGCCGATCTCCGCGATGCTGATCTTCGCGCTGGGCACCTCCAGCGGGGCGGGCGCGGCCGAGCGGGTGCTGGAGACGCTGATCGGCGCGGGCACCGGCCTGGCGGCGACGCTGCTGGTCCCGTCGGTGCGGGTGCGGCCGGCGGAGGACGCCGTCCAGGACGTCGCCGAGAGGCTGCGGGCGCTGATCGAGGGCATCGCGGAGGGCCTGCGCGGCGACCGCACGCAGGGCGAGGCGGCCCGCTGGCAGGAGGAGGCGGAGCGGCTCGCCCGCGAACTGAGCCGCACCGACCAGGACCTCGGCGCCGCCGAGGAGAGCGTCAAGCTGAACCCGCGGGCGCGGCGCCTCGTCGACGCCGGCGTCGCGCTCCGCAACGCGATGGAGACGATGGAGCACTCCATGCTGTCGCTGCGGGGCCTGACCCGGTCCCTCGCCGACGACGAGGGGTTCGGCGAGCGGGGCCGGCTGCTCACCGACCCGACGCTGCGCGCCCGGCTCGCCGACGCGCTCTCGGGGATCGCCGCGAGCATCGCCGCCTACGGCCGGCTCGCCCGCTCCGACCTGGCCCGCGACGCCCGCCCGTTCCTCGCCGAGAACGATCTGGAGGTGCGGGTGGACGTGGCCCGCGAGCGCCGCGCCCGGCTGCGCCGCGACCTGCACGGGCGGGCCGCGGCCGGGGACCTGTGGCCGCTGTACGGCGAGGTGTCCATGGACATCGACCGGCTCATCGAGAACCTGCGGGTCGAGCACCGGGCCCGCGCCCGCGAGCACTGGCGGCGGCACCGCGGCGCGACCCGGCACCTGCCCGCGCGGCCGGTCCAGGTCGTCCAGCAGGCCGGGCAGCAGCTCCGCCGGGCCGCCGGTTCCGCCGCCCAGGCGGCCGAGCGCACCGCCCGCCCCCCGCGCGACCCCCGCGACCGCCGCCGTCCGCGCGACCCCGGCCACCCCCGCGACCCCGACGATCACCCGTGACAGGGGCAGAGGCCCGCCCCCGGGGGGAGGGGGACGGGCCTCTGCGCGCGTGGTGGTCAGCGGAAGGTCGGCTCCAGGACGTCGACGCCGCGCGTGTTGTCGGCCACGTAGACGTACTTCCCGTGCCAGTAGGGCTGCCAGGACGCGGCGTCCGCCGGCCGGTAGTAGGCGACCTGCCTGGGGTTCGTGGGATCCCGAACGTCCAGGAACCGGGTTCCCTGGGAGTAGAACGACTGGACGATCACTCCGTCGCGGACGTCGAAGTAGTGGGCGGAGCAGTCGGTGCTGGTGGGGTCGCTGCCCTCCTTACCGGCGACGCCCCACGTCCCGACCGTGTGCAGGCGGAACTTGTTCTCCGGTGTGGAGCGCCAGCCCTCGCCCTTGTAGGAGCCCTTCAGCGACGCGATGACGAGCAGCCCGTCGTTGGCGCAGCCGTCGTTGAACGTCTCCTCGGTGACGTACAGGAGTTCGCCGTTGCCCCACCTGCGCGGGTCGGCGGCTTGGTTCCTCGTCCGCCCGACCGCCCGGTAGCTGTTGTGCATGAAGGTGGAGTTGGTGGTGGCCTCGTCCAGGCCGCCGCCCGCGTACGGGACGGGATCGACCGCCGTGGCCCTGCGCCACTTCTTCTCCACCGGGTCGTAGTGGCGGCCGGTCGTGTAGTACCCGCGGACGCCGCCGCGCCCGGACGCCCACGCGACCCCGTTCGAGTCGACCTGGATGTCGTGGGTGTAGTCGGTCTTGCCGTCGTTGCGCCCGGTGTCGATCGGGTCCTTGTGGACCTTCGGCTTGGCCGGGTTGCGGACGTCGGTCACCCAGACCGGCCGCCCGCCCCAGTCCTCGGGCATCCAGTCGGCCTTGGCGGGTCCGCCCGTCCACAGGTACCTGCAGTCGTTGACGCAGGTCGTGGTGTGCCCGGCCGGGACCTTCACGTAGGTGATCTGGCGCAGGCTCTCCGGCTTGGACGCGTCCACGACGTAGATGCCGGACTCGCCGGTGCGGGTGTTGCCGCCGAACGCGCGCGGGTCCCGGGACAGGTAGATGATCTTGCGCTTGGGATCGAAGTCGGTGTCCTCGGTCTCCCACATGCCGGGCATGTTCAGCTGCCCGACCAGCTTGGGGACCTTGGGGTCGGCGGTGATGTCGTAGGCCTTCAGCCCGAAGTCGCCGGTCGCGTACATGATCGTCCGCTTGTGCCGGCCGTGCCCGTAGTCCAGGAACATCAGCGAGATGGCGCCCTTGGCATCGGGCACGCCGCCGACGCGCCGCACGCCCTTGACCGCCTCGGACTTCGCGGACGCCGCGTCCGCCCGGTGGTAGTGCCCGGCGTGGCCGCCGGTGCCCTCGGCCGCGGACGCCGCGGCCTGCTTCGGCTGGGTGTTCTCGGGTTCGGGCGGGCAGGCCCAGGCGGAGCCGGCCAGCAGCGCGACCGACGCCGCGGCCGCCACGCCGCCCTGGACCAGGCGCCCGGCGGGGATGGATGTGCGAGGGAGCATCGCGCCTCCATGGAAGAAGATCTTCGCAAGCGCCAGTGTGACCGCGCCCACAGGCTTGATCAACAGGCGGCTTGGTCACGAAATGGATTCAGCACCGTAAGGGCTGGTGGGACCTGTCGTCCTGATCTACGCTCACCGGCGTCGGCCGCCCCCTGCTCCCGGGAGAGGCATGAAGAGCTCCACCCGCACCGCCGCCCTGATCACCGGGGCCGTGGTGGTCCTGCTCGCGCCGGTCGCGGCCCTGCGGGCGTGGAGCGAGCCGGCCGATCCGCGGATCTCGGTCGGCGCCGCGGCGCCGGCGACGCTGCTGCCCGGGGACGTCCGGGATCCGGCCGGGCGGATGATCGCGAACGCGGTGTGGACGGGGCTCGTCGCCTACGACCCGGCGACCGGGGTCCCGTCGAACGCCGCCGCCGCGTCGGTGTCGAGCCCCGATCGGCGGGTGTGGACGGTCCGGTTGCGTCCGGGCGGGACGTTCCAGGACGGTTCGCCGGTCACGGCCCGCTCGTTCACCGGTGCCTGGACGGCCGTGCTGCGCGAGGGCTGGGCCGGGACGCGGCTGTTCACCGAGGTCGCCCACGTCAAGGGCGCGCAGCGGGGTGCGGAGGAGGTGTCCGGCCTCAAGGTCAAGGACGACCTGACGTTCGAGGTGACGCTCGACCGGCCGCTGAGCGGGTTCCCGGCCCTGCTCGGCGACCCGGCGTTCTTCCCGCTGCCCGAGAGCGTCCTGGCGTCGCGGGGCTGGGCGGCCTACGGGCGGAGGCCGGTGGGCAACGGGCCGTTCCTGGTGGCGTCGCGGAGCGCGCGGGAGATCGTCCTGCGGCGCCGGTCGGGTGAGGGGCGTTCCGTGGTCGTCAAGGCGATACCGGACGCGAAGGCGCAGTACAACGCCGCCTCGGCCGGTGACCTGGACGTCGCCACCCGGGTGCCGCCGGACCGGCACGAGTCGATGGAGGCCGACTTCGGCGACCGGCACCTCGCCGTACCCGGACGTGACGTGACGTACCTGGCGTTCCCAGCCCGGGCGGAGCAGCTGGCGTCCCCGACGATCCGGTCGGCGCTGTCGATGGCGATCGACCGGTCGGCGGTGACCGAGGGGGCGCTCGGGTACCAGTACTCCCCCGCCGACGCACTCGTCGCGCCCGGCATCCGCCCGGGCCACCGGGAAGGGCAGTGCCGGCTGTGCGTACACGACTCGAAGGCCGCCGTCGCCGCGCTGGCCGACGCGGGCGGGCTGACCGGGCCGCTGAACGTCTGGTACGAGGCGAACCGCGGTGACGATGCGTGGGTGAAGGCGGTCGCCGATCAGCTCCGCAAGGAACTGAAACTCGACGCACGTCCCCATCCCGTCGCCGACCTGGGCAAGGCTCTGGACAATGGCGAGGTGGACGGCCCGTTCGCCGTCCACACCACGGCCGCCTACCCGGCACCCGTCGCCGCGCTCACCCCGCTGCTGGAGGCCGGAACCGGGTTCGACGACTACACCACCGGCCTCGTCGCCGAGGCCGAGCGCGCCGCCGACCCCGACGACGGTGTGATCCCCGCGCGCCTCGCCGAGAGCGCGATGCTGCGCGACATGCCCGCGATGCCGCTGTGGTCCGCCCACGATCACCTGGTCTGGTCGGAGCGGGTGCGCGGCGTCACCGCCGGGGCCTTCGCCGGCCTCCGCCTCGACCGCCTGACCGTCAAGAAGTAGAGGGCCGGGACGGCGCCGAGGAGCGCCAGAGCCGCGGCGGTCAGGAGCATCGCGCCCGCCCCGTCCAGGCTGTAGGGGACGCCCAGCACCGCGACGCCCACCGCGATCCCCAGTTGCTTGGCCGTGTTCGTGATCCCGGCGGCGACGCCGGCGCGCTCGGGCGGGGCCGACTCCAGGGCGACCTGGCTGGAGACCAGGTTGCCGATCGCTCCGAGGCCGCCGACCGCGAAGCCCGGCACCATCGCGGGCCACGACCCCGTCCGGTAGGTGGCGGCGAGCAGCAGCGTGGACAGTACGGTCAGCAGCGGCCCGGCGGCCACGAGCGCGGCCGGCGGGAAGCGGTGCGCGACCCGCGCGAGGATCAGCGGCGCGGCCAGCGCCGGAGCGCTGTAGGTGAGGAACCACAGACCGGCCACCGCGGGCGGCGTGCCCATCGGGCCCTGGACGTAGAGCGAGAAGTAGGCGAGGGACCCGGCGCCCGCCGCGTGCGCGAAGAGCGCGGCGGAGGCGTTCGCGGCGTACAGGCGGTCCCGCAGCAGCGCCAGGTCGATCATCGGCTCGGGGACCCGGTGCCGGACGAGGACGGCGAGCGACACCGCGCCCGCGGCGGCCGGGAGCAGGGCGCCCGGCGCCGTCCAGCCCAGCCGCGGAACCTCGATCAGCGCCCACAGCAGCCCGCCGAGCCCGGCCGACAGCAGCCCGGCCGCCGCCGGATCGAGCGGGCGGGGCCGCGCGTCCCGCGACTCGGGCACCGTCGCCGCGGCGACGGCGAGCGCGGCGACGCCGATCGGCACGTTCAGGAAGAAGATCGCGCGCCAGCCGAACAGCCCGGTCAGCGCGCCGCCGACCAGCGGGCCGGTCGCGATGGCGGCGCCGGACGCGGCGGCGTACACGCCGAGCGCCCGGTTGCGGGCGCGTCCCGCCGGATAGGCCGCCGCGAGCAGCGGTGACGCCGTCCCGTACAGGACGGCCGCGCCGCACCCCTGCACGGCGCGGAACACGTCCAGGACGGCGGCCGAGCGCGAGCCCGCAGGCGAGCGGCACCGAGGCGAGCTCAGAGGGCCCGAGCAGAATGCGGCGACTCCCCAACCCGGCGGCCAGCGCACCAGCCGTCACGCGGTAAGCCCGGCGAATACCATGCTGTTGCCCGGGGAGGCCGCTCTCCAGGGGCGAGCAAACGCGAACGAGCCTGTCACGCCCATGCGACCAGCTCAGCCGTCGCCGCAACCACGGGTCAACCTCCATGCGTGCGATCGCGTGCGAAGCCAGGTTCGAGCCTGCGAGAACCTGATCGCGCAGCGAGCCGCTAGGCGAGCCGGAGCGATGCCAGCGATCGCCGCAGCGCCCGCCAAAGGAGGGCCCCCAGGGCCCGATGCCAAGGGCGCTGCAATAGGCACGGCACCCGCGGCCTGACGCGCGAGGAGGTGCTCGACGCCACCCTCGAATTCGCCGAGGAGCGCGGACTGGACGCGGTCAGCATGCGCGGGGTCGCCGACCGGCTGGGCGTCACGCCGATGGCCCTCTACCGGTACGTCGGCGACAAGCAGGGGCTGCTGGACGCCTTGGTCGAGCGCCTGATCCGCGAACTGCCCGACGACGACCCCGGCCTGCCCTGGCAGGACCGCCTCCGCGCGATCGGCACCGGCATCCGGGAGGTGGCGCGCCGCCACCCGCAGGTGTTCCTGCTGCTGTTCACGCGCCCGACCGTGACCGAGGAGGCCCGGCGGGCGCGCGACACCGTGCAGGCGCTGCTGCGCAGCGCGGGCGTGCCGGAGGACGTCGTCTTGCCGCTGCAGCGGCTGCTGGACACGATCGGCATGGGGCTCGCCGCGTCCGAGGCGAACGGGCGCTTCACCGGTGACGCACAGGAGGTCGACAAGGTCTACGCTCTCGCCGAGGACCTCCTCCTCACCGCCATCGAGCGGTACGCGCGGGAGTGATCTGCGTCTCCGCGCGGATACCAACTTTCGAAGTCGCCGCCGAGATCCTTATGCTTCGAGCATGCAGCAGGAGGACGAAACAGCCCGGGTGACCCTGGCTCAAGTGGCGGATCAGGCCGGCGTCTCCATTTCGACGGTTTCGAAAGTCCTCAACGGACGCGAGGACGTCGCCCGCAAGACGCGGCTCCGGGTGGAGCGCCTGCTGGAGCACCACGGCTACCGGCGCGGGTCCCGGTCGGGCCCCGACGCGCCGCTCATCGAGATCGTCCTCCACGAGATCGAGAGCCTCTGGACCATGGAGCTGATCCGGGGCGTGGAGAGCGTCGCCAAGGCCAACGGCGCGAGCCTGGTGCTGACCGAGAGCGGCACCCGGCACTCCCCCGGCCCCGAGTGGATCAGCGGGGTGCTCCGCCGCCGCCCGCTCGGCGTCGTGCTGACGTTCTCCAGCCTGCCCCCGGAGTACAAGAAGCGGCTGCGGTCCCGGTCGATCCCGTTCGTGATCATCGACCCGGCCGGCGACCCGGAGCCGGACGTCCCGTCGGTCGGCTCGGCCAACTGGTCCGGCGGTCTCGCCGCGACCCGGCACCTGATCGACCAGGGGCACCGCCGCATCGCGATCATCACCGGGCCGGCGGACATGCTGTGCTCGGTCGCGCGCCTGGACGGGTTCCGCTCCGCGATGAGCATGGCCGGGCTGGACGTCGAGCCGTCGTATGTATCCTACGGCGACTTCCACGTGGAGGGCGGCTTCGAGCGGGCGGTGGAGCTGCTCGGGCGGCCCGACCGGCCGACCGCGATCTTCGCGGGGAGCGACCTGCAGGCGCTCGGGGTGCTGGAGGCGGCGCGGGTCCACGGGCTGCGCGTCCCGGAGGACCTGTCGGTCGTCGGGTACGACGACGTGGCGGTGGCGCCGTGGGCCAGCCCGGCGCTCACGACCGTCCACCAGCCGCTGCGCCAGATGGCGGAGTCCGCCGCCCAGATCATCCTCGGGATCCGCAACGGGGAGCCGGTCGCGACGCGGCTGGAGCTGTCCACGAGCCTGGTCGTCCGCAAGAGCACCGCCCCGCCGCCCGACCAGGGCTGATACGGGGCAGCGCCGCCCCGCGGCCGGGGCCGGGCCGCGGGGAGGCGCTGCGGGGCCGGTCGGGTCAGCCTGCTGCGCAGGAGACGTCCGGCCAGGTCCAGTTGCCGTTGTGCTGGATGGTGAAACCGAACGTGTTGCCGCTGCCGTTCGGCCGCATCGTCATCACGTTGCCGCTCGCGTCCCACGTCGGCGAGCCGTTCCAGGTCGCGATGATCTTCTGCGGGCTGTGCACGGTCACGGTGGCGATCCAGGTGCTCGTCCCGGAGATGGCGACGGACAGGTTGAACCGGTCGCTCCACTGCTGGCCGGGGGAGATCTGCGCGGTACAGGAGCCGCCGCCGCCGGGAGGCGTCGTGCCCCCGCCACCACTGCCGTCCGGCGCCACGGCCCGGCCGGTGGACGGCGAGATCATGCCGGGGCACAGGTTGCGGCTCCTGAGGTTCGCGACGATCTGCGGGATGGCCTGGATCGTCGTGGCGTAGCCGTCGTGCATCAGGATGACCTGGCCGTTCTGGAGCTGGCCCGCCCGCTGCACGATCTGGGCGGTGGACGCGCCGTTCCAGTCCTGCGAGTCGACGTCCCAGATGACCTCGGTCAGGCCGAGCTGCTGCTCCACCGCCCGCAGCGTGGCGTTGGTCTCCCCGTACGGGGGCCGGAACAGCTTGGGCGCGGTGCCGGTCGTCTGCTGGATCGCCTGCTGCGTCCGCTGCAGCTCGGAGAGCATCTGCGACTGCGACATCTGGGTCAGGTGCGGGTGGGTCCAGCTGTGGTTGCCGATCCACATGCCGGCGTTCTTCTCCGCGTTGACCAGCGCCGGGTTGTTCTGCGCGTTCTGCCCGATGTTGAACAGCGTGGCTCGGACGCCGTTCTGCTGCAGGGTCGACAGCAGCGTGGACGTGAAGCCGGACGTGGGGCCGTCGTCGTAGGTGAGGCCGACGTAGCCCGCGCTGCAGTCGTCGGCGGCGAGCGGGACGGCGGCGCCGCCGCGCTGGGCCGCGAGACCGGCCGTGGCGGACAGGCCCACCAGGAAGGCGGCCGCGAGCGGCAGGACGGCGGCGAGGATCAGCGTGCCGCGGGCACCGGAGGACCTCCTCCGGAACCCGCCGGGCAGGGGAGCGAGCTGGATCATCCGTGTTCCTCCAGGGGGGCGGGGGAACCTCATTGTGGAAACGCCTTCGAAAGGTGTCAATATTTTCTGAGAAACTTTCGTAAGCCAAATCGCGATATCTTCGTGAGCAGTGTCTATGAGTAGACGCTTTCTCCTCGAAACGTTTCGCTGTCACCGACACGTGGTTGGAATTAGTAGACCGGTCTGTCTAGTCTGTGGGCATGGCACCGCGCGGAGAGACGAGAGAGCGGATCCTGCGGACGGCCGCGGAGCTGTTCCAGCGGCAGGGCTACCACGGGACCGGGGTGAACCAGGTCCTCGCCGAGAGCGGGGCGCCGAAGGGTTCGCTGTACTTCCACTTCCCCGAGGGCAAGGAGCAGCTCGCGTCGGAGTCGGTGGCCCTGTCCGGCCGGACGGTCGGCGCGGCGCTCACCGAGGCCGTCCTCGCCGCGCCGGACGGACCGGCCGGGCTCGCGGCCATCGGCGACCACTTCGCGCGCAGCCTGCGCGAGTCCGGCTTCACCAAGGGCTGCCCCATCGCGACCGTCGCGCTGGAGACGGCCGCGGACAACGACACGATCCAGGCCGCCTGCGGCACCGCCTACGACGAGTGGCTGCGGGGCCTCCGCGCCGCGCTGCGCGGCTGGGGCGTGCCCGAGGACCGGGCCGGGCCGCTGGCCGCGCTGGTCCTGTCGTCGCTGCAGGGCGCCATCATGCTCGCCCGCGTGCAGCGGGACGTGTCCGTCATCCACCAGGTCACCCGGCAGCTCGCCGACCTTCTCTGAGGAGTTCCCATGCGCGTCCACCACCTCGACTGCGCCCCCATGCGGGAGATCGAGCCCGCCGACGGGCCCGGGAGCCCGCTGCGGCCCGCGCGTGCCGCCGGTCACGTCCTGCTGGTCGAGACGGACTCGTCCGGCCTCGTCCTCGCGGACGCCGGGATCGGCCTCGGCGACATCGAGCACCCGTCCGAGCGGCTGCTCGACGACTGGGTGGAGATGACCGGGCCGACGCTGGACCCGGCGGCGACGGCCGTCCGGCAGGTCGCGGCGCTCGGGTACTCCCCCGCCGACGTCCGACACATCGTCCCGACGCACCTGCACCGCGACCACGCCGGCGGGCTGAGCGACTTCCCGGACGCTGCGGTGCACGTCTTCGAGGCCGAGCGCGCGGACGGCGGCAAGACCCCGGCCCAACTCGCCCACGGCCCGAAATGGGTCGCCTACGAGGACGGCGAGGGCGAGACCTGGCACGGGTTCGACGGCGTCCGCGCGCTGGACGGCGTGGCGGAGGAGATCCTGCTCGTCCCGCTCGGCGGGCACACGCCGGGACACGCGGGCGTCGCGGTGCGCGACGGCGACCGGTGGCTGCTGCACGCCGGGGACGCGTACATGTACCACGGCGAGGTCGACCGCCCCGAGCCCGTCACGCATCCGCTGATGGAGCTCGTCCAGGCGGGCGGCGAGGTCGACCGGGAGCTGCGGCTCGACAACGTGGCGCGGCTGCGGGAGCTGGCCCGCGGCGGCGACGTCGAGGTGTTCTGCGCGCACGACCCGTGGGAGCTCGCCCGCTACCGCTGAGACGGGCCCTGCCGCCGGGACAGCCCCTACCGCTGGGACAGGCGGTGGGCGAGGGCGGTGTGGCGGCGGCCCGCGCCGGCGGTGCGGACGGCGGCGGCGAGGGCACGGCGCGAGCCGACCAGCACGACCAGCCTCTTCGCGCGGGTGATGCCCGTGTAGAGGAGGTTGCGGCGCAGCATCATCCACGCGCCGGTGGTCAGCGGGACGACGACGGCCGGGTACTCGCTGCCCTGCGACCGGTGGATCGTGATCGCGTAGGCGTGGGCGAGTTCGTCCAGCTCGTCGAAGCCGTAGTCGATGCTCTCGTCCTCGTCGGTCAGGACGGTGAGCGACTGCTCTTCGACGTCGACCTTCGCGACGACGCCGACCGTGCCGTTGAAGACGCCCGCCTCTCCCTTGTCGTAGTTGTTGCGGAGCTGGGTGACCTTGTCGCCGACGCGGAAGACGCGGCCGCCGTAGCGGCGTTCGGGCCGGGAGTCGTCGTGCGGGGTCAGCGCCTCCTGCAGGAGGTTGTTCAGCGAGCCCGCCCCGGCGGTGCCCCGGTGCATGGGCGCGAGGACCTGGACGTCGCGGCGCGGGTCGAGGCCGAACTTGCGCGGGATCCGGTTGGCGACGACGTCGACGGTCAGCTCGGCGGCCTCGTCCTGCTCCTCGCACGGGAACAGGAAGAAGTCGTTGTAGCCGCGCGTGTGGGGGTGGTCGCCGGCGTTGACACGGTGCGCGTTGACGACGATTCCGGACTCCTGCGCCTGCCGGAAGATCTTCGTGAGCCGGACGCGCGGGATCACCTCGGCGCCGAGCAGGTCGGCGAGGACCTCGCCCGCGCCGACGGACGGGAGCTGGTCGACGTCCCCGACGAGCAGCAGGTGCGCGCCGCGCGGGATCGCCTTGACCAGCTTGTTCGCGAGGATCAGGTCGACCATGGAGGACTCGTCGACCACGACCAGGTCGGCGTCGAGCGGGTTGTCCTGGTCGTACTTGGGGTCGCCGCCGGGCTGGAGCTGCAGGAGCCGGTGGACGGTCGCGGCCTCGTGCCCGGTCAGCTCGGCGAGCCGCTTGGCGGCGCGCCCGGTCGGCGCCACCAGGACGATCTTCGCCTTCTTCGCGGCGGCCAGCTCCACCACGGACCGGACGGTGAAGCTCTTGCCGCAGCCGGGGCCGCCGGTCAGCACCGCGACCTTGGCGGTGAGCGCGAGCCTGACGGCCTCCTCCTGCTCGGCGGCGAGGGCCTGGCCGGTGCGCCGCCGCAGCCACGGGAGGGCCTTGTCCCAGTCGACGCCGGCGAACGCCTTCAGCCGGTCGGTGGGCGCGTCGAGGAGGTCGAGGAGGCCGCGGGCGAGGGAGCGTTCGGCCCGGTGGAACGGGACGAGGTACACCGCCGGTATCGTCGCGGCGTCCTCCCCGTCCCCCGGGATCGGCTCGCGGACGACGCCCTCGTCGGCGGCCAGCTCGTCCAGCGCCGGGACGATCAGCTCCCGCGGCACGCCGAGGATCTTCTCCGCCGCCGTGACGAGGTTCGGCTCGGGCAGGAAGCAGTGCCCGTCGTCGGCGCCCTCCGACAGCGTGTACTGGAGGCCCGCCTTGATCCGCTCGGGGCTGTCGTGCGGGATGCCGACGGCCTGGGCGATCGTGTCGGCCGTCTTGAAGCCGATGCCCCACACGTCCGACGCGAGCTGGTACGGCCGCTTGCGGACGGTGTCGATCGACTGGTCGCCGTACTTCTTGTAGATGCGGACGGCGAGGGAGGTGGAGACGCCGACGCCCTGCAGGAAGACCATCACCTCCTTGATGGCCTTCTGCTCCTCCCACGCGTCCCCGATCCGCTTGCTGCGCTTCGGGCCGAGCCCGCGGACCTCGACGAGCCGGCCGGGCTCCTCCTCGATGACGCGGAGGATGTCGGTGCCGAAGTGCCCGACCATGCGGTCGGCCATCACCGGCCCGATCCCCTTGATCATCCCGGAGCCGAGGTAGCGGCGGATGCCCTGGATCGTCGCCGGCAGCACGGTCGTGTACGCGTCGACCTCGAACTGCCTGCCGTACTTGGGGTGCGAGCGCCACCGGCCGGTCAGCCGCAGGCTCTCCCCCACCTGCGCGCCGAGCAGCGCGCCGACGACGGTGAGCAGGTCGGGCCCGCTCTTGGCGGTCGCGACGCGCGCGACCGTGTAGCCGGTGTCCTCGTTGGCGTAGGTGATCCGTTCCAAGACCGCGTCAAGCTGCGCCGGCCGCGGCGTGGCGTCGGGGTTCGGGGAGGTCGACACGATCACCATGATGGACGATCCGGATGCGCGTACTGGGAGGTAACGCCGGTGTTCCGCTCCCGAACCAGGGCAATGGCGGCGTTGAGCGCCCCCGCCCTCGCACTCACCATGGCCGCCGCCCCCGCCGCGGCCTCGTCCCCCGCCGGGCACGAACCGATCGCGGGCTTCACCGACGCGCACGCCGCATGGCAGCGGCAGTACGAGAGGCTGTTCGGCGCCGTGCCGTCCGCGAAGGCGGCCCGCGCGCTGGACGCCGAGCTGTCGGCCGAGCCGGGGCTGGCCGCGACGACCGGCGACCGGCATCGCGTGCAGCGCATCGTCCGGCATCTCCGGTCGTACGGGCTCAAACCCGAGATCCGGACGTACTACGCGTACCTGTCCATGCCGCGGCGCGTGAAGGTCGAGATGACCGCGCCCAGGTACCGCGACCTGCCGGTCAAGGAGAAGAAGAGGCCCTGGCAGAAGCACTACGACGGGGTCATCCCGGCGCACAACAGCTTCTCGCCGTCCGGGGACGTCCGGGGCGAGGTCGTGTACGCCAACTACGGACGACCGGAGGACTTCGAGCTGCTCGCGAGGAACGGCGTCTCGGTCAAGGGCAGGATCGTGCTCGTCCGGTACGGGTCGGTGTTCCGGGGCATCAAGCCGCGCGAGGCCGCCAGGCGCGGCGCGAAGGGCGTGCTGATCTACTCCGACCCCGCCGACGACGGGTACGGGCGCGGCCCGGTGTACCCGGACGGGCCGTGGCGGGCCCCGGACGGCATCCAGCGCGGCAGCATCGCGCAGATCCAGCTCGCGGCCGGCGACCCGCAGACGCCCGGCTGGCCGGCGGTGAAGGGCGCGCATCGCATCCCGCCGTCGCAGGCGCCGATGCTGAAGGGGCTCATTCCGACGGCGCCGATCTCCTACGGCGCGGCCGAGCCGCTGCTGCGCTCGCTCACCGGTGCGGAGGCCCCGAAGGACTGGCAGGGCGGCCTGCCGTTCACCTACCGGATCGGGCCGGGCGGCACGAAGGCGCACCTCGATCTGCAGAACACGTTCCGGGTGCGTCCGCTGTGGGACGTCACCGTGCGCATCCCCGGCAGCGAGCACCCCGGGCAGGAGGTCATCCTCGGCGCGCACCATGACGCGTGGGCGTACGGCAGCGGCGACAACCTGTCCGGCGCGGAGAACGTGCTCCAGGTAGGGCGCGCGCTGGGCAGGCTCCTCAAGAAGGGGTGGCGGCCCAAGCGGACCATCGTCCTGGCCACCTGGGACGGTGAGGAGTACGGGCTGTTCGGCTCGACCGAGTACGCCGAGCAGCGCGCGGACCGGCTACGCAACGCGGTCGCCTACGTGAACATGGACGGTGCCGGAGGCTCGGACTTCGGCGCCGCGGCGACGCCCGCGCTGGACCAGTCCGTCATCGACGCGTCCAAGGAAGTGCCCTGGCCCGGCACGGACGGGACGCTGTACGAGGCGTGGAAGGCGCAGAACGACGGCGGGACGCCGATCGACCGGATCGGCGGCGGCTCGGACTTCCAGGCGTTCTTCCAGCGGTACGGGGTCCCCGCGATGGACCTGGGCTCGTCCTCGACGGGCAGCTCCGGGAACTACCACTGCGCCTGCGACGACTTCTACTGGATGTCGCACTTCGGCGACCCGGGCTGGGAGTACCACGCGGCGATGTCGCGGCTGGTCGGCATCGCGGTGCTGCGGCTGGCGAACGCCGACGTCATCGCGCTGAAGTACCGCCCGTACGCGGTGGAGACGGCCCGGTACCTGGACGACTTCACGGCCGAGCAGCGCAAGCGGCTCGGTTCCGTCGTGGTGGACGTCTCGCGCGACATCGCGCAGGCGAACGCGTGGCGGCGTGCCGCCGAGGCGCTGCGGGCACGCGCGGACGAGGCGCTCCGCAGGGGCGACACGGCCGCGTTCCGCCGCCTCAACGGCAAGATCATGCAGACCGAGCGGGACCTGCTGACATCGGCCGGGCTTCCGGGCCGTCCCTGGTACCGGCACCAGATCTACGCGCCCGGCATCGATACCGGGTATGCCACGCAGCGGCTTCCCGCGCTGAATGACGCGCTGTTCACCGACCACGACGTCCGGGCGGCGAAGGCGTACGAGGCGCGGCTGTACGCGAGCCTGCGCGCCGCGACCCGCACCCTCAGCCCCTGACGCCGCCGGGTGTCGCGCCCGCCGACACCTCCAGCACGCCCGTCTCGGTGACCAGCGCGGTCACGAGGCGGGCGGGCGTGACGTCGAACGCGGGGTTGAACGCGCCCACCCCCTCGGGGGCGGTCCTCGCGCCGCCCCAGGTCAGCACCTCGTCGGCGGGACGCTCCTCGATGGGGACGCCGGCGCCGTCGGGAAGGGCCAGGTCGACGGTGCTCCACGGCGCGGCGACGACGAGGGGGATCCCGGCGGCGTGGCAGGCCAGCGCCACGCCCACCGAACCGATCTTGTTGGCGGTGTCGCCGTTGGCGGCGATCCGGTCGGCGCCGATGACGGCGACGTCGGCGAGGCCGCGCAGGATCGTGCTGGGCGCGGCGCCGTCCGCCTGGACGACGCACGGGATGCCGGCCCGGTCGAGTTCCCAGGCGGTGAGCCGCGCGCCCTGCAGCAGCGGGCGGGTCTCGTCGGCGTAGACCATCTCGACGCGGCCCCGCCGGTGCAGTTCCCGGACGACGCCGAGCGCGGTCCCCCAGCCTGCGGTGGCGAGCGCGCCGGCGTTGCAGTGCGTGAGGACGCGCAGGGGCCGGTCGCCCGCGCGGTCCAGGATCCAGCCGGCGCCGAAGGCGCCGATGGCGCGGTTGCCGCGGACGTCCTCGTCCAGGAGCGCCTGCGCCTCGGCCGCCACCGCGTCGGCGCCCTTGCCGGCGAAGGGCAGGACGCGGTCGACGCCGGCCGCCAGGTTCACGGCCGTGGGCCGGGCTTCGCGGATCCGTGCGATCGCGGCGTCGCGCGCCGCGTCGTCCCATCCCTCGCGGGCCGCCTCCAGGACGGCGATGGCGACGCCGAACGCACCCGCGACGCCCAGCGCGGGGGCTCCGCGCACGACCAGCCGCCGGATCGCGTCCACCAGCGTGCCGACGTCGCGCGCCACGACGTACTCGACGCGCCACGGCAGGACGGTCTGATCCAGCAGGAGCAGCCCGTCGCCCGTCCACTCCAGGGTCCGTACGTCGCTCGTCATACGACCAATAATGCCCGCAAAATTCCCCGAACCCCCACGCCACCGGGCGTTCCACCCGCTGCGACTCCGCTGCGTGACCTGCGATAACTTGACACAGGTCGAACTTGTGTTCGAAATTGTGCAGGGGACGTGAGAGAGGAGGGCGAGGGTGCCGGAGGCCGCGCTGCGCGAGCTCTCGGCGGTGCTGGACTCGGCACCCCGGGAGACCGTACCCGTGCTGCCCGCGCTGCGGCCCGTCCTGCCCGGCGGGGGCCTGCGGCCCGGCTCGGTCGTCGGGCTCGGCGGGCTCGGCGCCGCGTCCCTCGGCCTCGCGCTCGTCGCGGGCGTGTCCCGGCACGGCGGTACGGACGGCACCGGCGGCTGGTGCGGCGTCGTCGGCGTCCCCGGCTTCGGCGTGCTCGCCGCCGCCGGGATGGGCGCGTCCCCGGAGCGCCTCCTCCTCGTCGACGCCCCGGGCGACCGGTGGCCGGACGTGGTCGCCGCCCTCGCCGAGGCCGTCGAGCTGATCCTGCTGTGCCCGCCGGAGCGGCCGGGCGCCGCCGCCGTCCGGCGGCTGTCGGCACTGGCCCGCAAGCACGGCTGCGTCCTGGCGCTGACCGGCGCGTTCGCCCGCGACTGGCCGGGCACCCGGCTGCGCCTGCGGCTGGACGAGGCCGCCTGGGACGGTCTCGGCGACGGCCACGGGCGGCTGACCGGACGGCGCGTCCAGGTCACCGCCGAGGGCCGCGACGCCCCCGGTGCCGGTCGCAGCGCCCGCCTGTGGCTGCCCGCCGCCGACGGCACGGTCAGGCCGGACGAGACCGTGCGCCGGCCCCTGGAGCTGGTGTCCGCCGGCGGGCCCGTGCATCCCCGGCCGTCCGGTGTTCCGCCGCTGGTGCGGGTGGCGGAGGAGGAGGGAATCGCATGACGCGGGTACTGGTCGCGTGGTGCCCGGACTGGCCGGTCACCGCCGTCGGGATCGACGCGGCGGCGGCCGGGGCCGTGGTCGCGCAGGGCCGGATCGCGGCGTGCTCGGCGGCGGCGCGCGCGGCGGGGGTGCGGCGCGGGCAGCGGCTCCGGGACGCGCAGCGGCGCTGCCCCGACCTGGTCGTCCGGGACCGCGAGCCGGACGCCGAGGGGCGGCTGTTCGAGGAGGTCGTGGCGGCCGTCGCGGAGCTGACGCCGCGCGTCGAGGTCGTGCGGCCGGGGCTGTGCGCGATCGCGGCGCGCGGGCCGGCCCGCTTCTACGGCGGCGAGGAGGCGCTGCGCGTCCTGGTGCAGGACGCGGTCGTCGAGGCGGGGCACGACTGCGGTTCCGGCGTCGCGGACGGGCTGTTCGCGGCGGAGCTGGCCGCGCGGTCCGGGGACGGCGGCGTGGTGGTGCCGGAGGGCGGCGCGGCGGCGTTCCTCGCGCCCTACCCCCTGTCGGTGCTCGATCGCCCGGAGCTGGCCGACCTGCTGCGGCGCCTCGGGATCAGGACGCTCGGCGACTTCGCGGCGCTGCCGTCCGGGCACGTCGCCGGGCGGTTCGGACCGGACGGCGCCCTCGCGCACCGGCTGGCGCGCGGCGAGGAGCCGCGGCCGCTCGCGCCCGTCCGGGGCGCGGTGGACCTGTCGGTGCGCGGCGACTTCGACCCGCCCGCCGAGCAGGCCGAGCGGGTGGTGTTCGCGGCGAAGCGGCTCGCGGTCGAGCTGCACGAGGGCCTCGCGGCGGGCGGGCTGGCGTGCGTCCGGCTGGAGGTCGCGGCCGGGTTCGCCGACGGGCAGGTGCTGCGGCGGCTGTGGCGGCACGAGGGCCTGTCGGCGCTGGCGGTCGCCGAGCGGGTGCGGTGGCAGCTGTCGGCCCGGCAGGGGGCCGGGGACGAGGCCGTCTGGGGCGGTGTGACATGGCTGGAGCTGGCGCCCGACCAGATCGTCCCGGACGCGGGGCGCCAGGAGTCGCTGTGGGGCCGGACGGCCGTCACCGACCGGATCGCGCGGGCCGCCGACCGCGTCCAGGCGCTGCTCGGGCATCGCGGGATCACCCGGCCGGTGCTCGTCGGCGGCCGCGGGCCCGGTGAGCGGATCGTCCGGGTGCCGGTCGGCGATCTGGCTCCGTCCGGCCCGGCCGAGGAGCCGTGGCCCGGACGGGTGACGGGGCCGGCGCCGGCGGTCGTCCCCGGGGCGCCGCCCTCCGCCGAGCTGGTCGACGCCTCCGGTGCGACGGTGGTGGTGTCGGCGCGCTGCGAGGTGTCGGCGCCGCCCGCCGCGCTCGTGCTCCGCGGCCGCCGCGCGGCCGTGACGGGCTGGACGGGCCCGTGGCCCGCCGACGAGCGCTGGTGGGACGCGGACGCGGCGCGGCGCCGGGCGCGGTTCCAGGTCACCACCGACGACGGCGCCGCCTACCTCCTCGCCGTCGAGGGCGGCCGATGGCACGTCGAGGCCGTCTATGACTAACTGGCACAACCCGCCGATCTCGTGGCGGGAGTTCGAGGAGCGGCTGTCGTGGCGGAAGACTGAGCGGGCGCCCGACGAGCCGCCGCCGGCGGAACCGCAAGCGGAACCCGAGGTGCCGCGCCGCGCCGACGGCGAGGTGCCGTGGGCGGAGCTGCACGTCCACTCGTCGTTCAGCTTCCTGGACGGGGCCAGCGACCCCGCGTCGCTCGTCGCGGAGGCGGCGCGGCTCGGCGTGGAGGCGATGGCGGTCACCGACCACGACGGCATGTACGGGGCGGTGCAGTTCGCGCAGGCCGCGCACGACGCCGGGATCGGGACGGTGTTCGGCGCGGAGTTGAGCCTCGGCCTGCCGGGCCCGCAGACCGGGGAGCCCGACCCGGCGGGGCGGCATCTGCTGGTCCTGGCGCGCGGCGCCCAGGGGTACGCGCGGCTGTGCTCGGCGATCACGTCGGCGCAGCTCGCGGGCGGGCGCAAGGGCCGTCCCGTCTACGACCTGGACGCCCTGGCCGGTGCGCACGACGGCCACTGGGCGGTGCTGACCGGCTGCCGGAAGGGCCCGGTCCCGGCGGCGCTGGAGGCGGGCGGCCCGGACGCGGCCGAGCGCGAGTTGCGGAACCTGATCGCCATGTTCGGCCGCGGCAACGTGTTCGTCGAGCTGATCGACCACGACCAGCCGGACGACGACCTCCGCAACGACGCCCTCTTCGCGCTGGCAGGACGCGTCGGCGTCGACGTCGTCGCGTCCAACAACGTGCACTTCGCGGCGCCGGGGGCGGACGCGCGGCTGGCGCAGGCGCTCGCCGCCGTCCGCGCGCGCCGCGGCCTGGACGACATGGCCGGCTGGCTCCCGGCGGGTGGCACCGCGCACCTGCGGTCCGGCGCCGAGATGGCGCGGCGGCTGGCGCGGTTCCGCGGCGTCCGGGAGCGGACCGTCGCGCTCGCGCGCGAATGCCTGTTCGGGTTCGACGTGGTCGCGCCCCGGCTGCCCGACTGGCCCGTCCCGGACGGGCACACCGAGGCGACCTGGCTGCGGCACCTGGTGCAGGAGGGCGCGCTCCAGCGGTACGGGCCGCCCGAGCGGGAGCGGGAGCCGGGCGCGTACGCGCAGATCGCCAAGGAGCTGGACGTCATCGAGCAGCTGCGCTTCCCCGGCTACTTCCTGATCGTCCACGACATCGTCGAGTTCTGCCGGCGCGCGGGCATCCTCTGCCAGGGGCGCGGCTCGGCGGCGAACTCGGCGGTCTGCTACGCGCTCGGCATCACGGGCGTGGACGCCGTCCGGCACGGGCTGCTGTTCGAGCGGTTCCTGTCCCCCGGGCGGGACGGGCCGCCCGACATCGACCTCGACATCGAGCACAGGCGCCGGGAGGAGGCCATCCAGTACGTCTACGCCAAGTACGGGCGGGAGTGCACGGCGCAGGTCGCCAACGTCATCAGCTACCGGCCGCGGATGGCCGTCCGGGACGCGGCCCGCGCGCTCGGCTTCTCCCCCGGCCAGCAGGACGCCTGGTCCAAGGGCATCGACCCGCGCGACCCGGTCGGGCCGGAGTCCGGCATCCCGGCGCCGGTGCTCGACCTGGCCGACCGGATGCTGAAGCTGCCCCGGCACCTCGGCATCCACTCCGGCGGCATGGTGATCGCCGACCGGCCGGTCGGGGAGATCTGCCCGATCGAGTGGGCGGCGATGGCGGGCCGCAGCGTCCTGCAGTGGGACAAGGACGACTGCGCGGCGGCCGGCCTGGTGAAGTTCGACCTGCTCGGCCTCGGCATGCTCGCCGCGCTGCACGACTGCTTCGACCTGGTGGACGAGCACCACGGCCGCCGCTACGACCTGCAGTCCGTCCCGCCGGACGACACCCTGGTCTACGACATGCTGTGCGACGCCGACACGGTCGGGGTGTTCCAGGTGGAGTCGCGGGCGCAGATGGCGACGCTGCCGCGGCTGCGGCCGCGGGAGTTCTACGACCTGGTGGTGGAGGTGGCGCTGATCCGGCCGGGGCCGATCCAGGGCGGGTCCGTCCACCCCTACCTGCGGCGCCGCAAGGGCGAGGAGCCCGCCGTGTGCCCGCATCCGCTGATGGAGCCCGCGCTCGCCCGGACGCTCGGCGTGCCGCTGTTCCAGGAGCAGATGATGCAGCTCGCCGTCGACTGCGCCGGGTTCACGCCGGCGGAGTCCGACCAGCTCCGGCAGGCGATGGGCGCCAAGCGCGCCCCCGAGCGGGTGGAGCGGCTGCGGCGCCGGCTGCTGGACGGGATGGCCGGGCGCGGCATCCCGTCCGACATCGCGGAGAGCGTCTACGAGAAGATCCTCGGCTTCACCGGGTTCGGGTTCCCCGAGTCGCACGCGCAGAGCTTCGCCCACCTCGTCTACGCGAGCGCCTACCTGAAGCGCCACTATCCGGCCGCGTTCACCGCCGCCCTGGTGCGGAACCAGCCGATGGGCTTCTACAGCCCGCAGAGTCTTCTTTCGGACGCCAGGCACCACGGTGTCGTGGTCAGGGGTGTGGACATCAACGCCAGCGACGTCCACCCCACCCTTGAGGAGGCCATCGAGGTCGTCTCCGACCATCCGCACGCGCCGGGCGAGCCCCAGCCGGCGATCCGGCTCGGCTTGTCCGGTATCCGGAACCTGGGCGACGAGGCGGCGGAGGCGATCGCGGCGGGACGTCCCTACGCGAGCATGGAGGACCTCGCCCGGCGCGTGCCGCTGTCGGGCGGAGCGCTGGAGGCGCTCGCGACGGCGGGCGCGTTCGACGGGCTCGGCCTGTCGCGGCGCGCGGCGCTGTGGGCGGCGGGCGCGCTGGCCGGTTCCGGGCCGGGGCAGCTGGAGAGCGTGACGCCGGGCGCGGCGGCGCCGGCGCTGCCCGCGATGACGCCGATCGAGGAGACCCTCGCCGACCTGTGGGCGACCGGCGTCTCCCGCGTCCATCCCGTCGCGCACGTCCGGGAGGCCCTCGACGAGCTGGGCGCCCTGTCGTCCGCGCGGCTCGCCGCCACACCGGGCGAGACCAACGTCGTCGTCGCCGGGCTCGTCACGCACCGGCAGCGGCCCCCGACCGCCGGCGGCATCGTGTTCATGACGCTGGAGGACGAGACCGGGATCATCAACGTGGTGTGCCCGCCGCAGGTGTTCCAGCGGCACCGGGGCCTCGCCGTCGACGCGCAGGCGCTGCTGGTCGGCGGGCGGCTGGAGCGCGCCGACGGCGTCGCGAACGTCCGCGCGACCCGGCTGCGCCGGCTCCCCGTCCCCGGCCGCGTCAAGTCCCGCAATTTCCATTGACTAGTAAGCGGGGGGAGCCGCGCCTTTGGGCGTGGGGGAATCGCTTCCCTGGGCTGCTCTGACCTCGGCCGCCTCCGTGAGTCTGCACGTTGGCCTTGTGACGCGCAAGGTTCGCCGGTACTCCGGTGGCGTGCATGACTTGGGGCTGCATGTGGTGTGGTGCCCGAAATATCGCCGCCAGGTTCTGGGTGGACGCGTCGCGGTCCGGCTGCGAGAGCTGATCGAGCAGAAGGCCACCGAGAAGGGCTGGGAGATCATCACCCTTGAGGTGACGCCGGATCACATCCACGTGTTCGTCAAGCACGGG
Source organism: Spirillospora sp. NPDC047418 (assembly GCF_040643275.1). Taxonomy (NCBI): domain Bacteria; kingdom Bacillati; phylum Actinomycetota; class Actinomycetes; order Streptosporangiales; family Thermomonosporaceae; genus Spirillospora; species Spirillospora sp. NPDC047418. The sequence continues at coordinate 52,619 of NZ_JBEYTW010000021.1, read as the reverse complement.
CCGAAGTCTTCCGCCTCCTACGTCGCCAACCAGTTCAAGGGGTTCACCTCGCGTGTGCTGCGGGAGGAGTTCCCGCATCTGAAGTCGCGGATGCCCACCCTGTGGTCGTCGTCCTTCTTTGTCGCCTCGGTAGGCGCCGTCTCGGCGGACACGGTGGAGAAGTACATCAGCACCCAGTGGGAACGCCCCCGGATTAAGGGGCATAAGGCGAAAGAGGCCAAGCGTGCACCGCGCGTATAAGTTCCTCCTGCGCCCCACCGCCCGTCAGCGCCAGGCACTCGAAGAGATGCTGCGGGATCACTGCTCCCTGTACAACGGCGCGTTGCAAGAACGCCGCGATGCCTACCGGCACATCTCGAAGACGAGCATCAAGAAGGCCGGAGAGAAGCCGGGCTATCCCCGCTTCCGGGGAGTGAACTGGTTCGACACGGTGGACTTCCCCAAGGACGGCGACGGCTGCCGCTGGGACTCCACCCCGCACGACCCGGTGACCCGAGTCCGCTTCCAAGGTGTCGGGCACGTCCGTGTGCACCGGCACCGTGCGGTCCTCGCCTGCGACCACGTGCCCGCCGAACCGCTACCCCCCACCGGCGCCGTAACCGGCATCGACATGGGCGTCAATCACTTTCTCACCACGTCCGAGGGCACCCACGTGGCCAACCCCCGGCACGGAAAGCGCAACGCCGAAGCCTTGGCCGAAGCGCAGCGGGCACTCAAGGCGTTCCCGCGCCGGAAGCGGGAGAACCGTACGGCCAAGCACCGCCGAGCGTCGGAGAAGGTCGCCAAGCTGCACCGCAAGATACGCAGGCAGCGCACTGACCACGCGCACAAGACCGCGCTGGCGCTGGTCCGCGACCACGACCGGATCGGGCACGAGCGCCTGAGCATTGCGAACATGGTCCGCGCACCCAAGCCGAAGCCTGACCCCGAACAGCCGGGCGCGTTCCTTGCGAACGGCGCCGCCTCAAAGGCCGGGCTCAATCGAAGCATCCTTGACGCGGGTTGGGGGGTGTTCCTGGGCATCCTCGCGCACAAGGCTGAAAGCGCCGGTCGTGTATTGATCGCCGTGGACCCTCGCAACACCTCCCGCACCTGCCCCGAATGCGGGCACGTGGCCGGCGAGAACCGCAACGGCGAAAAGTTCCAGTGCACCGTGTGCGGGCACATCGCCCACGCTGACCGTGTGGGCGCCTGGAACGTAGCGCTCAGGGCCGGGCTGGTCCTTCCCGACGTGGCCTAGCCACCGACAGGAGAAGCCTCCGGATTTATCAGGGGAGGAGTGACTGATCCGCGGACGCTAGAACCTGGGGCCGCCCTCTGTCATCGTAAGGAAAAGCTGGGGCCGCGTGCCGCCGTGGGGGCGGCCGCCAAGACGCGGCTCGCGGAGAAAAGGTGATCCCCATGGACGGGCCGCGAGCCTCCTCCCTGCGCGAGCTGCGGCCGGACGACCCCACCCGGATCGGCCGGTACCGGATCGAGGCCAAGATCGGCGAGGGCGGGATGGGCGCCGTCTACCTCGGCCGCGGCGAGGACGGGCGTCCCGTGGCGGTGAAGGTGGTCCGCGCCGAGCTGGCCGGCGACCGGACGTTCCTGGCCCGGTTCCACGACGAGGCCGCCAACGCGCAGCGGGTCGCGTCGTTCTGCACCGCGCAGGTCCTCGAACACGGCGAGGACCTCGGCCTCGCCTACATGGTGACCGAGTACATCGACGGGCCGTCGCTGCTGGACCACGTCGCCGAGAACGGCGCGCTGTCGCCCGGGATGCTGCACGGCGTCGCGGTCGGCGTCGCCGCCGCGCTCGTCGCCATCCACAGCGCCGGGCTGGTGCACCGCGACCTCAAGCCGAGCAACGTCCTGCTGTCCATCTCCGGCCCCCGGGTGATCGACTTCGGGATCGCGCGGGCGCTCGACATGGTCTCCTCCCACACCCGGACCGGGCAGGTCGTCGGGACGCCCGGCTGGATCGCGCCCGAGCAGATCACCACGCAGCAGGTCACCACGGCCGTGGACGTGTTCGCCTGGGGCTGCCTGGTCGCGTACGCGGCGAACGGCCGCAACCCGTTCGGGCAGGGCTCGTTCCAGCTGCTCGCGGCCCGCGCCGTGCACGCCGAACCGGAGGTCGGGGACCTGCCGCCGTCGCTGTCCGGGCTCGTCCAGGCGGCGCTGCGCAAGGACCCCGGTGCCCGGCCGAGCGCCCGCGACCTGCTGCTCGCCCTGGTCGGCGGCGGCGGCGAGGCCGCCGTGACGACCGAACTGGGCGAATCGTGGACGTCCCCGCCCGCCGACGACCCGGGCACCACGTCCCGCGACGTCTCCACCTCACCCCCACCCACGCCGCAGCAACCCGTCCCGCAGCAAAGCAGGCAAAAGCAACGCGGGCAACAGCAACGCACGCAGCAGCAGCAGCCGGCGACGCCGCAGCCTGTGCCGTCGGAGCCGGTAACCCGACCGGTGTACGAGCAGCCGACCGAGCGGGAGTACGCGGTGCCGCCGCCCGTGCTTCCGACGGCGCCGGGCGGACGGGCGGCGCGCTCCGGCCCGTCCCGCCGCGCCGCGCTCGTCGCGTCCGCGGCGGCGGCGGCGGTGCTCGCCGCCGGGGCCGTCGCGGGCGGGATCTACTACTTCGGCCGGCCGTCCGGGAAGGCGCAGAACACGGCCACCGGGTTCCCGTCCGCGCCGATGGTCGTCCGCATCGACACGGCGCCGGGCTGGCCGAAGCAGTGCCATGCCGACCTCGGCCTCTACACGCCCGGCGAAGCCTCCGCGAAGACGCTCGTCGGCGGGCCGCACTGCGACATGCTGCCCGAGCGGTCACCGGACGGGAAGAGCATCGCGTTCACCCGGCAGAGCGCCAAGTCCGCCGAGGCGTGGGTGGTGAACGCCGACGGCGGCGGTGCCCGCAAGGTCGCCGACGTCCAGCGCGGCAGCCGGGTGTCCTGGTCCCCCGACGGCACCCGCCTCGCGTTCATGGCGCAGAAGGACGGCGTGCGGCAGATCTTCACCACCACCCTCGACGGCCACTCGGTCACCCAGCTCACCACCGACGACTCGTTCAAGGACGACCCGATGTGGTCGTCCGCCGGCCGGCTCGTCTTCTGGAGCAGGCGCGACGGCACCGAGCAGATCTACACGATGGATCCGGGCAGCGCCGGGTCCGCGTGGACGCGGGTGACGACGGACGGGGTGCGGTCGGTCGACCCCGAATGGTCCCCCGACGGCTCGAAGATCGCCTTCACCCGGGGGCCCGACGAGCACAGCACGATCTGGGTCGTGAACGCGGACGGGACGGGGCTGCGCGCGGTCACCACAGGCACCGACGACGACATGGACCCGGCCTGGTCCAGCGACGGCCGCTGGCTGTGCTACGTGCGCGGCGACGTCGCCGACCCGGTGATCCACGCCGTCCGGGCGGACGGCACCGGCGACCGCGTCCTCACCCCCGGGGGCCTCGTCCTCGGCCACCCGGACTGGTCCTGACCGGCTTCGGCGGGTGCCGGCCGGGCGGCGCGGCCGCTAGCCGGTGATCATGTCGAGGCGGCGCAGGATGACGCCCTCGCGCAGCGCCCACGGGCAGATCTCCAGCTCGGTGAGCTGGAACAGGTCCATCGCGGCGTCCGCGACGATCGCGCCCGCGAGCAGCTGCTGGGCGCGGCTCTCCGACACGCCGGGCAGCTCGGCGCGCTCCGCCGACGGCATCGGGGCGAGCTTGTCCGCCCAGTCGGTCACGTCGGTGTCGCCCAGGCTGCGGCGCTGGTACGGTCCATCGGCGGTCGGCGCGGCGCCGGCGATCCGGGCGAGCTGCTTGAACGTCTTGGACGTGGCCACCGCGTGGTCGGCGGGCCCGTAGCGGGCGACGTCCCCGACGTGCCGCGCGATCTCCGCCCGGACGTGCCGGCGCAGGTCGCGGATCTCCTCGGGCGGCGGCGGGTCGGCGGTGAACCGGTCGCGGGTGAGCCGGCCCGCGCCGAGCGGCAGCGAGATCGCCACGTCCGGCTCCTCGTCGATGCCGGTCGCGATCTCCAGCGAGCCGCCGCCGATGTCCACCACGAGCAGCCGCCCCGACGACCAGCCGAACCAGCGGCGGACGGCGAGGAACGTCAGCCGCGCCTCCTCCTCGCCGGACAGCGCGCGGATGTCGATCGAGCGGCCGTCCCGGATGCGGGCGAGGACGTCCTCGCCGTTGGCGGCGTCGCGGACGGCGGAGGTCGCGAACGCGACCAGGTCCTCCACGCCCTTGTCCTCGGCGACCCGCAGCGCCTCGTCGACGAAGTCGCGCAGCAGCGTCTCGCCCTCCTCCGACAGGCGGTCGGAGCCGTCGAGGTGGGTGGCGAGCCGGAGTTCGGCCTTGTGGGAGTATGCGGGCAGGGGCCGGGCCCCCCGGTGGGCGTCGACCACCAGCAGGTGCACGGTGTTCGAGCCCACGTCCAGCACGCCGAGTCGCATGTGCGTGACGCTACCCGACGGCCTCCGGCGCGGTCCGGGCGCCGTCCGGTGCCGGTACCGGCTACGGTGGCGGGCATGGACCCGGGATCACAGCGGCGATGGCGTGTACCGCCAGGTCACGTGGCGGTCAAGTGCGCCGCGGCGGCGGCCGTCACGGCGCTCATCGTCCTCTACAGCCACGACCCCCAGTTCCTGCTCCTCGCGGCGGCCGCGGCGCTCGGGCTGAACGCGCTCGCGCTGCGCGACCTGGTCGCCCCGGTCCGGCTCGCCGCCGACGGGGACGGGCTCACGGTCGTGTCCGGCTACGCGGGGCACCACCACATCGGCTGGGACGAGGTGCGGACGATCCGGGTGGACGAGCGGCGCCGGCTCACGCTGAACACCCGGATGCTGGAGATCGAGACCACCGACGACCTGCACCTGCTCAGCGCGTTCGACCTCGGCGCCGACGTCCACGACGTGGCCGACGAGCTGTACCGGCTGCGCGCCCGCACGAACCGCTAGCCCTCCGGGGGCTCGTCCGGAAGCTCGTCCGGTAGCTCGTCCTCGGTCGGGAAGGAGCTCTGCGCGCCGCGCCCCCGGACGGCCGCGGCGCCCGCCCGGGTCGCGTACCGGGCGGCGTCGCGCAGCGCGTCGCCGCGGGCGAGGCGCAGGCAGAGCGCGGCGGTGAAGGCGTCGCCGGCGCCGGTCGTGTCGACCGCCTCGGTCCGCGGGGACGGGATCGCCGTCGTGCCCGCACCGTCGGCGACCACGACGCCGCCGGCGCCGAGCGTGACGACGACGGAGCGGGGCCCCGACTCCGCCAGCGCCGCGGCCGTCCCGCGGGCACCGCCGCGGGGGTCGCCGCGGGCGCCGCCCAGCAGGAACGCGGCCTCGTGCTCGTTGACGACCAGGGGGTCGCAGCGGGCGAGCAGGGCGTCCGGGACGGGCGCGGGCGGCGACAGGTTGAGCACGACGCGCCCGCCGGCGCCGGCCGCGGCGCGGGCGGCGGCCGCCACGGCGGGCAGCGGCACCTCCAGCTGGAACGACACGACGGCCGCCCCGGCGATCATCGCGCGGGCGGCGGCGATGTCGGCCGGGCCGAGCCGGGCGTTGGCGCCGGGCGAGACGATGATGCTGTTGTCGCCGTCCGGGCCGACCGTGATCAGCGCGACGCCGGTCGGCACCCCGGGCGTCGTGGCCAGGTGGGCGAGGTCCACGCCGGCCGCGGCGAGCGCGCCGCGCAGCAGCGCGCCGTGCCCGTCGTCGCCGACCCGCCCGACGATCGCGGCCCGGCCGCCGAGCCGCGCCGCCGCGACCGCCTGGTTGGCGCCCTTGCCGCCCGGATGGACGGCGAGGTCGGAGCCGAGGACGGTCTCCCCCGGCGCGGGCCGCCGGTCGACACCGACCACCAGATCCGCGTTGACCGACCCGACCACGACGACGTCCCAGCGCTCACCCACGGTCCCACCCACTACACGTGCGGCGGCGGGTTCCGCAACCGCGCCCGGTCACACCGGTTCCAGTTCGGCCAGGTCGACGACCTCGGCGAGTTCCTCCACCGACGGGTAGTAGCCGCGTCCGACCAGCCTCCCTCCCCGCGTCACCAGGAACGCGCCGTCCCCGCGCACGCCCGCGTGATCCGCCAGAACCCGGTGCGCGCCCGTCAGCCGCACCGCCGTCACGCGCAGCCCGCCGGGGCCCGTCCAGCTCCCCCGATCATCCCCCATGCACGGAACGTTACGTGCACTCACGTTGCGTAGTGCGTCCGGGTTCGGCGTTCGTGTTGCCCGCACGCGGCCGGTGGCACGATCATGACCCGGTGACCGACTTCTCGGACGGGTCCACCGCCGGCCTCGACACCGCCTCCCCCAACGTGGCGCGCATGTACGACTACTGGCTCGGCGGCAAGGACAACTTCGCCGCCGACCGGGAGGCCGCCGAGCGCGTCGTGGAGATCTCCGGCGGGCGGGTCGTGCGCGGCGTCCGCCTCAACCGGGCGTTCCTGCAGGCGGCGGTGCGCGGCGCCGCCGAGGCCGGCGTCCGCCAGTTCCTCGACCTCGGCTCGGGGCTGCCGACGCGGGAGAACGTGCACGAGGCCGCGGCGACCGCGGCCCCGGAGGCGCGAACCGTCTACGTCGACCACGACCCCGTCGTCTGCGCGCACGGCCGGGCCCTCCTCGCGGGCACCGCGAACGTGGGGTTCGCCGAGGCCGACCTGCGCCGCCCGGACGACGTGCTCGGCCAGCCCGCCGTCCGCGACATGATCGACTTCTCCGCGCCGGTGGCGGTGCTGCTGGTGTCGGTGCTGCACTTCGTGGCCGACGCCGACGGCCCGCACGCGCTGGTCGCCCGCTACCGGGACGTGCTGGCGCCCGGCAGCCGGCTGATCCTGTCGCACCTGGCCTCGGACGCGTTCCCCGAGCAGATGGCGCGGGCCGAGCGGGTCTACGAGGGCGCGAGCGCGCGGCTCGGCGCCCGCCCGAGCGCGGAGATCCGCCGCTTCTTCGACGGGTTCGAGCTGCTGCCGCCGGGCCTCACCGGCCCCCGCGCCTGGCTGGGCGACACGGACCCGGACGGCGAGCAGTTCGCCGGCCTGGTCGGCACGGCCGAACTGCGCCCGCCGTCCACCGGGAAAGCGGCCGGTACCGGCCGCTGAACGAGCCACATGCCCTAGAAACACGCCGACGATGCCGCGGTAAGCGGGACCGCGCCGCCTGCTGGACGGCCTGCTCAGCCTCGGGCACCGGGAGCTGCGCCGCGCCCGCGGCGAGTTCCACCGCGGCGTCCGGCAGATCCTCGACGCGCACTCCGGTGTTCAACGCGCTGCAGAAGAACACCGACGTGCGGGTCAAGGCGACCGCGAAGCCCGCCGGCTCCGCGAGCGCGCGGGCGGCGCGGGTGAGCCGCGGGTCGTTCACCAGGGCCGGCTCGCTCTTGGGGAAGCCGCACCAAGGGCGCACTCGGTCCGGCTTCGGTCCGGATAGGCGGTTTCGGCCGAAACTACGGCTGTCCCCGCCAGGCGCTCTGGTCGCGGGTGATCTGCTGGAAGGCGTCCTTGAAGGCGGTGTACCGCTCGCCGCCGAGCGTCCGGCGGTGGCGGGCCTCGATGGCGGCGAGGATGGCGCGGGCCTTGGCGATCTCGTCCAGGCCGTGCTCGGTGGGCACGACCAGCTTGGCGCGGCGGTCGGCGGGGTCGGGTTCGCGGCGGACGTACCCGAGCCCGGCCAGCTCGTCCACGATCGTGCCGACGATCTGCTTGTGCTGGCCCGACCGGGCCGACAGCTCGGTGGCGCGCATCCCCTCGGCGTCCAGGAAGGCCAGCACGGTGCCGTGCCGGGGCCGGACGTCCGGATGCCCCTGCTCGGCGAGCCGCTCGAACAGCTCCTCCTGCAGTCCCCGCATCAGCCGGCCCGCCAGCATCCCGAGATCGGGCTCCCGCCCCCTGCCCTCCGCCTGCACGTTAGTCACGAACATTGACCATACAGGGGCCGCGCCCGCACGTCAGGCCGCCCCCGGCACCACTACGCCTCCCTCCCGATCACCGTGGTGCGGCCGGAGCCGACCGGGCCGATGGTGAGGAGCCGGCCGGTCGCGTCCCGGCCCGTGGTGCGGGGCGCGCGGGCGTGGGGTCCGGTGACGCGGAGGGCGCGCGGGTCGCCGTCGCCCAGCTCGACGACGATGCGCGCGGACGTGTTGGGCGGCACGTCCACGTCGAGGCGGTAGCGCTCCTCCCGGTTCAGCGCGACGGAGACCGGGCCGCGGATCGTGGGGACGCGGCCCCTCATCCGGGCCAGGCCGCCGGGGCGGGGCCGGATCTCGATCCCGGCGGCGCCCGGCGCGGTGACCCGCACGCCGAGGACGTGGCGCGGGATGGCATTGGCGGGCGCCGAACCCCAGGCGTGCGAGAACGTCATGTTGGACTTGAGGGACGGGTCCCATGCCTCGGCCACGATGGTCGCGCCGAGGTCGTCCATCATGTGCAGCCAGGAGTTCATGCCAGCGGCCGTCATCAGGCCGATCGCGGCCTCGGCCCGGCCGGTCGCGAACAGGGCGTCCAGCAGGAACTGCGCGCCGTAGACGCTGACCTTCATCCCGCCGCCGGCCAGGGTCGCGCCCAGGGCGCGGAGGACGGGGTCGGGGACCGTGCCGGGGCCCGCGACGCCGAGCGCGACCGGGTACGCGGTCGCGTGCTGCGCGCTGTGGGTGGTTCCGATGCCGTCGGCGAACCGCCCGCTGGACGCGTCGAGGAGCTTCTCGCGCATCGCGGCGGCCAGCCTGTCGGCGTACCCCTGCCACGTCTTCGCGTCGCCGGTCTTGCCGAGGACGGCGGCGATCTTCGCCATGGCGGCGAACGCGGCGTACTGGCACGCGTTCACGACGGTGTTGACGTCGGTGAACACGTAGCCGTCGCGGTTGGACACCGGCCAGTCGACCAGGTCGCCGAGGTCGCGGCTGGACGACCCGGGGTCCTTGTGGACGAGCCCGTCGTCGCCGAGATACCTCGTCAGGTGCTTGGCCGCGAGGATGTCGTAGTCGGCGGCGAGCTGCCCGGGGTCGCCGGTGTGCAGGTAGTCCTCCCAGGCCGACATGACGTTCATCAGCCGGTACTCGGTCGGCCAGGTGTGGTTGCGCGCCAGGTACGCGTCGGACGCGCGGGCCAGCGCGAACGAGCGCTGCACCCCGTACTCCGACGCCTGGTTGATGAGCGCGTCACCCTCGTAGGGGCCGCGTTCGCGGGTCGGCGTGTCGATGTAGAGGTCGCCGCGCGTCGCCTCGATCGAGTACCGGCACAGCTCGTACACGCGGTCGAGGTCGCGGCTGGAGCTGGAGAACGACGCGTCGGAGTCGCGCCAGGCGGCCCGCCAGGCGCGTCCGGTGACGGCCTCCGAAAGGTCGAGGTCGTCGTCGCAGACGAGCTGCGCGTAGCGGAAGCCGCGGTAGCCCCAGTGCTCGATGGTCTGGCGTCCGTCGCGGAGCGTCCAGGTCTCCTGGTAGGTGATGCCGGCGCGGAGCGCGTACCGGACCGTCCCGTCGCCGTTCAGCTCCTCGCCGAGCCGGACCTCGACGGTCTGCCCCGCCCTGCCGCGCACCGACAACCGCAGGCCGCCCGCGATCTCCCGTCCGAGGTCGACGAGCCAGGTCCCGGGCGCGACCCTCCGGACGGACGCCGGCCGCACGTCGTACAGCCCGACCGGCTCGATCAGCGCGGGCTCCAGCCCGTCGATGGCCGCCTTCACCGCGGCCGGCGCCCACCGGGAGTCGTCGAATCCGGGGCGCGTCCATCCGACTGGTTCCCGCCGCATGTCCCAGTACTCCTGGGGGCCGACGTAGTATCCGGACCCGACCGTCCCGCCGTCGGGCAGGAGCCCGGCCTGGCGGCGCGCCTTCCATCCCGGGCCGCTGCCGACGGTGGTGGTCGACCCGTCGGCGTAGGTGATGACGAGTTGCGCGAGGAAGCGCTTGTCCTCGGTGGTGAACGCCAGGGCGGCCAGCGCGTTGCGCCGTCCCGGGCGCAGCGCCTCCGTGATGTCGTAGGAGTGGTAGCGCGGCGCGCCCGCCCCGCCGCGCATGGACGCGAAACCGGCCACCTCGCCGTTGACCCAGACCTTCGCCGGATACTGCCGGATCGGCGACGGCGACTGGGCGGCGACGTGCAGGATCGCCGCCGCGATGCGCTCGCGCCTCGGAGTGAACTCGGTGCGCAGCAGCGCCCAGTCGTCATCGGCCGACCCCGCCGACGACAGCGTCGACTGGCCCTTGCCGAGCGTCAGCGCACCGTCCGCGACCGTTCCGGCGTTGAACGTGCCCCGGCCACTGGTGAAGTCGTCGTCGATGACGGTCGCGCCGTCGGCGGCGGTGAAGGTGACGCGGTCCCACACGTTCGCCTCGGTGGAACCGTTGCGCATCCCGACCGTGCCGGTGCGATACGTGGCGTCGGTCGTGGTGTCGACCTCGGTTCCGTCGATGGACGTCGTGAACGTGGAGCCCGCCATCTCGACGGTCACGTCGTACCAGCGGCCCGTCTCCACGGGGATGGGGAGGCGCTTCTCCTCCAGCACCCGGTAGGCGCCGTTGACGCAGACGTGCTTCTTCAGCACACCGGGCGTCCCGGCGCGGAGCTGCCACAGGTAGTTCGCGCTCGTCCCGGACGCGCGGAACCACAGGCTCGCCGCGACCGAGGTGATCCGCACGCGGGCCGCGAGGACCCCGTCACCCGGCGCCGGGGCGGCCGGGACCCAGACCGGTTCGGCCGTCCAGCCGGCGACGCCCGTGGCGAGCAGGGCGGGCTCGGACCAGCGGGACGGCCGGTGGCCGTCGAACGTCCGGACGCGCCACCAGTACGCGGTCTGCGGCGCCAGTCCCGGGCCGCCGTAGGCCACGGCGACCGACGCGGCGGACGCGACCCGGCCGCTGTCCCAGTGGCGCGGCCCGTGCTCCAGCCGGGCCGGGGTGGTGGCGAACTGGACCTGGTAGTGCGTCTGCTCCGTGCCGGGGCCGAGGTCGGCGACCTGCCAGCTCAGCCTCGGCCTGGGCGCCGTGACGCCGAGCGCGTCCGGCAGCAGCGACGTCAGCAGCCCGGACGGTGTGCGCGCCGCCGGTGGTGCCGCCGAGGCGGCGCCGGGCGAGCCGAGGACGACCGCGCCCGTCACACCGGCCGCCGACGCCCCGAGGAAGTGCCGCCTGCTCATCCCGCTCACGAGGGGCTCCCGCCGAACGTCCAGTCGCCGGAACCGATCTCGAAGACGGCGCGGCCGTTCGCCATGCCGATCCAGCGGGCGTCCCGGGGCGCCCTGGGCCTGGCGGCGCCGCCCGATACTGGGAACTCCACGCGCGCCGTGGTGCCGGGCGGGACGGTGACGTCCAGTCGGAGCCTCCTGCCGGTGCGGCGCCAGGACGCCGCGGCGTGCCCGCGCGGCGTCTCGTAGGCGGCGGCGGCGCGGGTGACGTCGCCGACCACGGCCGGCCGGACGAGCAGCGTCTCGTAGGCGATCGAGTCGTCGGTCTGCCCGAGGCCGGCGAGCCCCGCGTGGAACCACTCGTCGATGGCGCCGAGCATGAAGTGGTTCTGCGAGTTCCCGGAGGTGGGCCCGTCCCAGTTCTCGGTCAGCGAGGTCGCGCCGTGCACGACCTGGTAGCCGTAGCTGGGGTTGCCGGTCTGCGTCGCGAACGCGTGGATGACGTCGTCGCGTCCGGCCGCCGACAGGACGTGGAACACCGACGGCAGCGCGATCTCACCGACGGTGAGGTGGTAGCCCTTGGCCTTGATGCCGTTCACGAGGTGCGCGAGGACGGCGTCCTTCCTGCCGTCCGGGACGACGCCCATGTCGAGCGCGAGCGCGTCGCAGGCCTGGCTGCCGGAGCCGTAGGTGTCGCCGGTCGCGTATTCGGCGTTGAACGCCGACCCGATCTGCCCCGCGAGCGCCTCGTACCCGGCGGCGTCGGCGTCCTTGCCGATGACCTTCGCGATGCGGGCGAGGGCGGACACGGCTCGGTGGTAGCCGAACGTGGCGGTGACGCCCTTGGGAGTGCTGTTGTCGAAGGTGATCCAGTCGCCCAGGCCGTAGTCGAGCAGATGCCCGTCCGCCTTGCCGGACAGGTAGTCGACGTAGCGCACCATGTTCGGGTAGTAGGCGCGGAGCGTGGCCGTGTCGCCGTAGGCGCGGTACATCTGCCAGGGCGCGAAGACGATGACGTTGCCCCAGTTGGGGTCGTCCCTGAACCCGCCGGAGAACACCGTGAACTCGGGCGCGATGTCGGGGACGAGACCGTCCGCCGTCTGGGCCTCGGCGATGTCGCGGACGATCGCGCCGTAGTAGGCGGCGACGTCGTAGTTGCGGGCGACGGCGGGGAACACCAGGTTGGCCTGCTCCAGCCAGCCGAGCTTCTCGCGGTGCGGGCAGTCGGTGAGGACCGAGTACATGTTGCTCTGCACGGCCCGGTCGATGATCCGGTGGATGTCGTTGAGGAGGCTGTGCGAGCTGGTGAACGAGCCCGCCTTCGCGTTGCCCGCGCGCAGCACGATCCCGGTGACCGTGCCCTCGTCCGGCGCGGACGGCAGCCCTTCGAGCTGCAGGTAGCGGAAGCCGTGGTAGACGAACCGCGGATGCCACGTCTCGGTGCCCCGGCCGGACAGGGTGTAGGTGTCCCAGATGGGCGAGCCGGTGGTGTGCTGGCTGACGGTCCCGTCGTCGTTGAGCAGCTCGCCGGGACGCATCGTGACCTTCGTCCCGGCCGGTCCGCTGACCCGCAGCTGCGGCCAGCCCGCGAAGTTGGTGCCGAGGTCGACGACGTGGACGCCGTCCTTCGGCTGCGTGATCTTCTTGGTGCGGAAGGTGCCCACCGGGACGATCGGCGGCGCGGTCCGTGCGGCGAGCCGGGCCGTCGGCGCGGCGACCTTAACCGCGTCCGACCAGTCCTTCGGGGTGCGGCGCGCGTCGTGGTCCTCGCCGCCGTACCAGTTCGTGAACGTCGTCGCGCCGAGGGCGGTGCGCCAGGACGCGTCCGACGCGATGACCTCGCGTGACCCGTCGGTGTAGGTGATCTCGAGCTGGCCGAGGAACACGGGCTTGCCGTCCGACCGGGTCAGCTTCTCGTAGCGGCCGGGCGTGGGCGGCACGTGCGCCATGCCGGTGCCGAGCTCCACCTGCACGCGGTTGCCGCCGCGATGGAGCAGCCCGGTCACGTCGTAGGTGGAGTAGACGAGCCGCTCCTTGTACGCGCTGTAGGGCGGTTCGAGGACGGCGTCGCTGACCGGGCGCCCGTTCACCGTGATGTCCAGGACGCCGAGGGCCGTCGCGTAGAGGCGGGCCGTGCGGACGCGCCTGCCCACCTCGAACTCGCGTTGGAAGACGGGGAGCGCTTCGGGCTGCCGGTGCAGCGGCGGGGGCGCCTCCTGCCCTTCGACGGTGGCGGCGGTGTCGAACGTCTCGCCGTCGGCGGACGTCTGGACGGTGAAGTCCTCGGGGAAGTTGGCCGTCCTGCCGTCGTCGGTCGTCACGTCCGTGCGCGGGTAGAGCAGGACGCGGTCGAACCGCTTCTCCCCGCCGAGGTCGAGCTGGATCCAGATGGGCTCGGCGAGGTCCTGGTCCTGCCGTTCCATGCTGGTGTAGCCGAAGGGGGCGGTGTCGCTGGTGAGCGATCCGTCGGTGACGGCCTTCGGTTCCCACTGGCCGCCGACCGTGTAGCTCTCGGACGCCGTCACGGGCGCGCCGGACGCCGCGTTCGCGCCGGACTCCCCGTCCAGCACCTGGATCTCGGCGAGCTGGAGCCGCGACACCTTGTACGGCCAGCCCTCCTTGATCGGCAGGCCGAGCCGCGTCACGTCCAGCCGGACGTAGCGGGCCGACCGGGCCGGGAACGTGATCGCCGCCGGCTCCGGCGCGGGTTCGGCGGACCACGCCTCGTTGCCGATCCACTGGGCCGTCCAGTCGGCGGCGGCCAGCAGGCCCATCTCGAAGTGGGACGGCTCGCTCCACGCGGACGCGCGGCCGTGCCCGTCCCACACCCGGACCTGCCATGACGCCCGCTCGCGGGACTTCAGCGCCCGTCCGGCGTACACGGCGGACACGGCGGCGCCGCCGACCTTGCCGGAGTCCCACAGGTCCGGGCGGGCCAGGCGCGCGTCCGAGGTCGCGGCCCGCACCTGGTAGGCGGACTGGACGGCGTTGCGCGGCCCGGCCGCGAACCGCCAGCTCAGCGTCGGCTTCGCCGCGTCGATCCCGAGCGGCGACGGCAGGTGGCCGACTCGCGGGTCGGCGGGACGCAGCGTCCGGGCCCGTCCCGGGGCGGGCGCCGCCGACGCGGGGAGCGCGATCGCGCCGCTCGCCGTGACCGCCGCCGCGGCGACGCCGCCGGCCTGCACGAACCTTCTTCTGGACAACTCGTTCATCGCAGGCTCCTCAGCCGTGGTTCGCGGGGTCTACGTGGACGAGGTCGGTCTCCAGGAGGTCGGCGAGGGCCTTCAGGTCGGCGGTCAGGTGGCCGGTGCCGAGGGCCCAGTGGTGGGAGATGCCGGTGGCCGACCAGGCGTCGACCCACTCGCCGGGGTCGCAGCCGAAGTCGACGCGGGACGTGGTGTTGCCGATCCGCAGCAGCGGGCCGTCGACGGTCTCGCCCTCGGACGCGACGAGCGCGAAGCGGCCGTCGCGGCGCTGGACGATCCCGAACGCGGTGACCGGGCCGTGCTTGACGTCGAACTCCACCGACACGCCGTAGCCGCGCTTGCCGTGGTAGACGCCGAGGCCGCGCAGCAGCGGGCGGCGGGCGCTGATCGCCAGGTGGGCGGGCCCGTCGTGGCCCATCTCGACGTGGCCGCGGTGGAAGTCGAGGGCCTGCAGCTCGGTGAAGGAGCCGCCCGCGCCGAGCCGGTCGGCGATCAGCATGGCGAGGGACGTGCGCAGCTCGTACTCGCCCGCGGCGGGCACGCCGCGGGCGGTGAGCAGCGAGGCGCCGAGGATCATCCCGGCGCCGAGCCGCTCGTGGACCTCGCCGTCCAGGCCGCGGTGGTAGTAGGCGAGGCTGTCCAGCCCGAAGTCCTCGGCGAGCCGGTCGAGCCCGACCGCGACGCGGGCCGCCCAGGTGAGGTCGTCGTCGACGACGGACGCGTCCAGCTCGAAGATCTCCTCCGCCTCGGCCTTCTTCGCGGCCGTCTCGGCGTCGGTGACCTTCTCGACCCGGACGCGCAGGTCGTCGAACTCCAGTACCTCGACGTGCCCGCCGAAGTTGGCGCTGACGAGGGTGAGGTCGGTGGAGACGTCCAGCATGCCGGGATAGAGGTGGCCCATCAGGCCGTGCCGGCCCCGGCGCAGCGCGGCCCGGACCCCGGCGGCGCGGACCCAGCGGCCGATCTTCGCCCAGGCCCGCTCGTCCTCCAGGTAGCCGGAGACGGACCGGAACGGGACGCCGCAGCGCTCGAACGCGTTGGCCATCTCCGGCAGCGGGCAGGCGCCGCAGTAGGCGAGCCACTGCCCGGTGTCGAACGTGGCGTGGTCCATCGACTCGGTCGGCTGCAGGTTGATCAGCAGCACCGGCGCGTCCGCCCGCTGGGCGACCGGGACCAGCATCGACGCGGTCATGTAGGTGGTGAGGAAGCCGACGATGATGTCGCAGCCGGCGGCGCGGAGCCGCTCGGCGGCCGCCGCGCCCTCCTGCGCGTCGGAGACGAAGCCGGCGTCGACGACGTCGGCGCCGAGGCCGCGCATCCGCGCGGAGACGCGCTCGGCGGACCGCTTCAGCTGCGGCAGCAGGTCGGGGAACTGCGGCCAGTACGCGCCGAGCCCCCCGGCGACGAGGCCGACCTTCACGGGCGGCGCTGTGGTGTCTGCCATGCCTCTCCTTCTCTCGGGCTAGCGGGCCGTGAGGGTGTGGCGCCCGGCGGGCGCCCCGTCCACGTAGACGTATCTGCCGTCGCTGGACACGCCGCGCGCGGTCGCCCTGCCGCCGGCCCAGACCGTCCGGCCGTCGAAGGTGACGCGGCGGGTGGACCGGTCGACCGGGACGGCCAGCCGGCCCTTCGTGCCGCGCGGCGCGGTGACCTCCAGCCGGAAGCCGTGCCCGGTCCTGCGCCAGGACGCCGCGATGTCGCCGCGCGGGGTCGGCACGGTGCCCTCGGCCCAGGCCAGGTCCCCGGTGAACGGCACCACGGCCCAGGACGCGTATCCGGGCGCGGCGGGCCGCACGCCGAGGACCTTCGAGCTGAGCGTGACGGTCGGCTGCGCCGCCCAGCCGTGCGCGAGGCTGGAGAACTGCTTCAGGTTGGGGGTGCCGTCCGGCTGCATGTGCTCCCAGAACGTGGAGCCCGGGTCCTGCCGTAGCTGGTGGCCCCAGTAGTCGCGGATCAGCTGCAGGCCGGCCGCGTCGCCGGTCTCCAGCCGCGCGTCGGCCTCGAACCCGCTCGGCAGCGGCGCGTAGAACGGCGGGAGGCTCGCGTTCGGGGTGGACTGCGAGACCGTGAGCGACCCGATGCCCGTCCAGTTGTTGGCGCGCAGGTAGGCCAGCGCCCGCTCGGCGCGGTCGCCCTGCGCGATGCCGGTGAGGACGGCGGTGACGTTGCCGTCCTGCGGATAGGCGCCGGGGATCTCGCGGGACAGCCGGTAGGCGCCGGCCTCCTCGTCCCACAGCTGGTCGTTGACGGCCTTCTTCACCTCGGCGGACCGGGCGGCGTAGGTCCGCGCGGCGGACGCGTCGCCGCGCGCCTTCGCCATCGCCGACATCTGCTGCAGGTTGCGGGCGTACAGGGCGTTGACGTAGGTCTCGTGGCCGCAGTCGGAGTAGCCGTAGTGGCCGCACGAGCCCGACTCCTGGAACGCGATCAGGCCCTTGTCGTCCCCGGCGCGCACCGACTCCAGCCAGGCGGTCGCCTTGGTGAGCTGCGGCCACCACTTGTCGAGGTAGGCGCGGTCGCCGGTGTACCACCAGTGGTCGTACATGTCGGTCACGAACCAGGTCACGTACTCGCCGTAGGTGCGCAGCTCGTTCTGGTTGTGCTGGCCGACGAGGCTGGCGGCGGGCACGTAGCCGTCGGGGAGCTGCTGGGCGGCGAGCGACGACAGCGAGTTGTCGACCGCGCCCATGTCGTAGGTGCTGACGTAGACGACGGGTGCCTGGACGGCGAGGTCGCCCTGCCAGACGATCCGGTCGCGCTTGCCTCCGTCGTAGATGACGGACGTCTCCGGGTCGGCGTGCGGGACCGCGCTGTCGGCGTGGTCGCCCTCGCCCGGCACGTACGGCCACTTCTTCGCGGTGTCGGGCGCGCCGGTGTTGATCTGCACGGTGTAGGCGCCCGCGTACCAGACCTTGTTGAGCAGGTTGTCGCTGGACAGGAAGTGGCCGCGGTAGCCGTCCAGGTCGCGCTGGTCGGGCGCGGCGGTGAAGTCCAGCGAGACGGCGTCGACGTCGACGCTGCCGGGGCCGTCGAGGAATAGGGTCGCGTAGCGGAACCCGCCGCGCAGCACCCCGTCGCGGACGGTTCCGGGGAGCTTCACGCCGTCCAGCGGGAGGGCGTGGCTGTCGGTGTCCTCGGTGTAGGGCCGGCCGGGGAAGCCGTTCCAGATGTTGGCGGTGTCGCAGCCCGGCGCGATCTTGCCCTGGCCGCCGTTGGCGTCCGGGGTCAGCGCCATGTACTGCACTGATTCGGAGAAGCAGGCGCGCAGCTTCGGGCTCCCGGACGCGTCCTTCACGCGGACCTTCAGGTGCCCGGCGACCTCCTTGCCGAAGTCGACGATCAGCAGCGGTGAGCCCGCCCGCTCGGCGGCGCCGGTGAGCCGGACCGACGCCCCGCCCTTCTTCAGCGCCCCTTCCGGGGAGCCCTCGATGGCCCCCTGCCGGGGGTCGGCCCTGAACACGGTGACGGGCTTGACGTCACGGCCGGACGGGGCGAGGACGTAGGGCCGCCACTGCCCGGGGCGCGGGGTGTAGGAGGCGTCCTGCCAGGGCCCCTTCGGGTGCGGCGCGGCGAGGGCGGGCAGTGCGAGCGAGGCGGTGCTGGTGATCGTGAGGGCGGCGGCCACGGCGGCGCGGACGGCGGAACGGCGGACGGTCTTGGGGGGAACCATCATCACTCCAGGTCAGCGGGAGGCGGTCAGAATGGAGGTACCGGTCAGTCCGGGGACTTGCACGAGGCCGTCGCGGACGGTGACGCCCGGTTTCACCGAGCGGCCGTCGCGCCAGACGACCTTCCCGTTGACGCGGACCTCGGACGCGCCCTGCGCGGGGACTCCTCCGGTGGCGGTGGAGCCGGCGGGCGCGGCGACGCGGAGCGTGAACGTCCCGCCGTGCCGCTTCCACGCGGCGGTGATGTCGCCGCGCGGTGTCGGGACGCGTCCCTCGGCCCAGCGCAGCCCGCTCGCCGGGTGCGGCAGGACGGTGAACGTCCCGAAGCCGCCCGACGTCGGTGCGACGCCGAGGACCTGGTTCGTCAGGAACGAGGTCGGCGCGGCGGCCCACCCGTGCGACAGGCTCGTGTACGCGCCGAGCTGCGGCGCGCCCGCCGGGCTGACGTTCTCCCAGAGCGTGCCGGGCTGCGTCCTGCCGAGCATCGGGTACCAGGTGCGGCGCAGCAGCGACATCGCGCCCGCCATGTCCTGCTCGGCGGAGTGCGCGAGCAGCGACTGGGAGGACACGAACGGGCTGATGTACTGCGGGACGACGCCACCGGGCCTGTCGACGGTCAGGTCGCCGTGCGGGTTGGCGAGGCCGTCGCCGAAGAACTCCAGCACCGCCGCGGCGCGGTCACCGGTGGCGACGCCCGCCACGACCGCCATGGCGTTGCCGTCCTGCGGGTGGCTGCCGTCGGACCCGCTGACCTTGTAGGCGCCCGCGGCCGGGTCCCAGAGGTGGTCGTTGACCGCCTTGGCGGTGCGGGCCGCGTGCGCGCGGTACGTCTCGGCGAGTTCGGGCTCGCCCTTGGCCTCGGCGGCCTGCGCCGCCTCCCCGAGCACCTTGACGTACAGGGACGAGATGTAGGTGCCGCCGGCGTCGTTGCCGTAGCCCCAGGTCCCTCCCGCGCCCTTCATGGTGAGGAGCCCGTCGTCGCCCGCGTTGGACTCCAGCCAGGCGACGTTCCTCTTCATCGCGTCGTACCACGCGCCGAGGAACTTCTGGTCGCCGGTGTAGAGGTAGTGCGTCCAGTAGTTGTGGACCCACCAGGCCGCGTACTCGCCCCAGTTCATGTTGTAGCCGAGCGCGTCGGTCAGGTAGAGCCCGGGGATCTGGCCGTTGGCCGCCTGCCCCTTCGCCATGAAGGCGACGGCGTTGGCGGACGGCGCCGACTGCCCGGTGGTCAGGTACGACACGGCGTCGGCGACGGCGTTGTCGCCGCCCCAGATCATCCGGTCGCGCTTGGCGCCGTCGCTGATGATGCTGTCGCCCTCGCCGACGATGGCGTCGTTGCGGACCGGTCCCTCCTTGCCGGGGTAGGGGCGCCCGGTCGTCGGGTCGATCGTCGACATCTGCACCGTGTAGGCGCCCGCGTACCAGAGCCGGTTCAGGGTGTCGTCGCTGGACAGGAACGCGCCCTTGTAGCCGTCCAGGTCGGGGTTGGCGGGGTCGGCGGTGAACTTCAGCCGCAGGTCGGACAGCTTCACCTCGCCGGGGCCGTCCAGGAACACCATGAGGTAGCGGAACCCGCCCCGGATCACCGGGTCGGTCATGGCCGAGCGTCCGGTCTCGGTGTCGAGGTAGTGGGTCTCGGTGGCGAGGCCGACCGGGTCCTGGCTGTAGTCGGACGCGGTTGTGAGGTACTGCGCGCTCTCGCTGAACGCCAGGCCGAGCCTGGGCGTTCCCTTGCGGACGTCGGCCGTGACCTGGATCTGCCCGCCGACCTCCTTGCCGAAGTCGTAGACGACGTAGGGGCGGCCGTACTCGTTGGACGTGAGCGTGGTGCCGCCGTGGCGGAAGGCCCCGGACGGGTTCTGGACCGTCCCGCCGTAGGGCGCCGCCGGGGCACGGCCGCTCTTGTGCACCGTCCAGACGGCGTGGATGCGGGCGCCCGGCCCCGGCTTCGCGGTGTTGCGGAAGGTGACCCTGATGTCGTCGGCGGACCGGACGAGTCGCGCCGGCACGGCGACGTCGTAGTGGACGAGGCCGGCCTTGTCGCCGCTCCACACGCCCGCCTGCGCGGGGTCGGGCTTGCGCTCGTGGACGACCTCGCCGTTCACCAGCACCTCGTAGTGGGCGGTGGCGCTGCCCGCCTCCTCCACCCGGAGCGTGACGGGGCCGTGTCCGGGCGCGACGCGCATGCGGTAGCCGAAGCCCGCTCCCGCCTCGCCGCCCGTCTGGCGGGTCATGACGCCGTCGGCCTTGGCGGTCGTGGACGATCCGGCGTCCAGGTCGTGGCCCTCTGTCTCCGAGGTCCCGGACGCGGCGGTCACATAGTCGGCGTTCAGCCCGGACGACTCCGCCGCCTTCACGGGGCGGACCGTGCGGCTGGAGGGGGCGAGGATGTAGCGGTCGGCGCTGGACAGGGACGGGAGCCCCAAGGGGTCGCGGGGGGCCGCGGCTGCGGCGCCGGACGGGACCGCGACGAGGGCGGCGGCGCCCAGGCTCAGGGAGGTGATGACGGATACGCGGGAACGGGCGAACCTTTTCGCTGGTGACATCGTTATCCTTCCGGGTTCCTCTTGGTAGAGCGGGCCCGACGGGACGGCCGGTGGCACGGACGGGTGGTGCCGCCGCGGTGATGTCAGCACCGCGGCGGTCTGGTCCGGGCCGCCGGCCGGCCCTTGCTAGCGGTGGTCAGCGCAGGAAGGCGGCGGCGACGCCGGCGTCCACGGGGATGTGCAGTCCGGTGGTGTGGGTCAGGTCCCCGCCGGTGAGGGCGAAGACGGCGGCGGCGACGTGCTCGGGCAGCACCTCGCGCTTCAGCAGCGTCCGCTGGGCGTAGAACTCGCCGAGCTTCTCCTCCTCCACCCCGTAGACGGCGGCGCGCTTGGCGCCCCAGCCGCCGGCGAAGATGCCGGAGCCGCGCACCACCCCGTCGGGGTTGACGCCGTTGACGCGGATGCCGTGCTCGCCGAGCTCGGCGGCCAGCAGCCGCACCTGGTGCGCCTGGTCGGCTTTGGTGGCGCCGTAGGCGATGTTGTTCGGCCCGGCGAACACCCCGTTCTTGGACGCGATGTAGACGATGTCGCCGCCCATCCCCTGCTCGACCATCACCCGCGCGGTCTCGCGGGACATCAGGAACGAGCCGCGCGCCATGACGTCGTGCTGCAGGTCCCAGTCGGCGGCGGTCGTCTCCAGCAGCGGCTTGGAGATCGACAGGCCGGCGTTGTTGACGACGAGGTCGACGCCGCCGAACGCCAGGACCGCGGCCCGGACGGCGGCGGCGACCTCGTCCTCGGAGGTGACGTCGGCGCCGGCCGCGATCGCGGTGTCCGAGGGGTGCGCGGCGTTCGCGCCGATCTCGGCCGCGACCTTCTCGGCGGCGCCCAGATCCCGGTCGGCGACGACGACGCAGGCACCCTCGGCGGCGAGGCGGCGGGCGGTGGCGGCGCCGATGCCCGAGCCGCCGCCGGTGACGACCGCGACCCGGGTGGCGAGCGGCTTCGGCTTCGGCATCCGGCGGAGCTTGGCCTCCTCCAGCTCCCAGTACTCGATGCGGAACTTCTCTGCCTCGTCGATCGGCGCGTACGACGACAGCGCCTCCGCGCCGCGCATCACGTTGATCGCGTTGACGTAGAACTCGCCAGCGACGCGCGCGGTCTGCTTGTTGGCGCCGAAGGAGAACATGCCGACGCCGGGCACGAGGACGATCGCCGGGTCGGCGCCGCGCATCGCCGGGGAGCCGGCGGTGGCGTGCCGGTCGTAGTAGGCCGCGTACTCCTCGCGGTAAGCGGCGTGGAGCTCACGCAGGCGGGCCTTGGCGTCGTCGAGCGGGGCGTCCGGCGGCAGGTCCAGGACCATCGGCGCGACCTTGGTGCGCAGGAAGTGGTCCGGGCAGGACGTGCCGAGCGCCGCGAGCCGCGGGTGCTCGGCGCGGGACACGAAGTCGAGGACGGCCTCGCCGTCGGTGTAGTGCCCGACCTGCGGCCGGTCCGTGGACGCCAGCCCCCGGATCAGCGGGAACAGCGCGGCGGCGCGGGCGTGCCGCTCCTCCTCGGGCAGCGCGGGGTGGATCACCTCGCCGAAGGGATCGGCCTTGCCGTGCTCGGCGATGTACTGCTCGGCGGTGCGGATGATGTCGAGCGAGTTGGCCTCGCACTCCTCGCTCGTGTCGCCCCACGCGGTGATGCCATGCCCGCCGAGGACCACCCCGATCGCCCGCGGGTTCGCCCGCTTGATCGCGGCGATGTCCAGGCCGAGCTGGAAGCCGGGGCGCCGCCACGGCACCCACGCGACCCGGTCGCCGAAGATCCGCCGGGTCAGCTCCGCCCCGTCGGCGGCGGTCGCGATCGCGATGCCGGAGTCGGGGTGCAGGTGGTCGACGTGCGCGGCCTCGACCAGGCCGTGCATGGCGGTGTCGATGGACGGCGCCGCGCCGCCCTTGCCGTGCAGGCAGTAGTCGAACGCGGCGACCATCTCGTCCTCGCGCTCGACGCCCGGGTAGACGCCGGCGAGGGCGCGCATCCGGTCCAGCCGCAGCACGGCCAGGCCCTTCTCGGTGAGGGTGCCGAGGTCGCCGCCGGAGCCCTTCACCCACATCAGCTCGACGTCGCGGGCCGTCACGGGGTCGGTGACCGTGCCCTTCGCGGACGCGTTGCCGCCCGCGTAGTTGGTGTTGCGCGGGTCCGAGCCGAGGGTGTTGGCGCGTTCCAGCAGCTGCTCCACCGCGCGCGGGGTGGACGTCATCGGTTCCGTCTCCTTCACGTGTGTCAGGCGCCCCAGCCGGCGGCCTGGCCGTCCTTGCGCTCCTCGGCCACCCGCTCGTAGTAGCCGGACGCCTTGTAGGCGGCGACCGGGTCCGGGTGCAGGCCCATCTCCTCGCGCAGTTCGGCGAGCAGGGGGCGGACGTCGGTGTTGTAGGCGTCCATGAACACGGCGTTCGCCTCGAGGACGTCACCGGACCGCTGCGCGGCGCGCAGCGCGTCCGCGTCCACCAGCAGCGCCTTCGCGGTGGCCTCCTGGACGTTCATCACCGAGCGGATCTGGCCCTGGATCTTCGGTTCGACGTTGTGGCACTGGTCGAGCATGAACGCCACGCCGGTCGCCGCGTCGTAGCCGCCGCCGCGCACCACCTCGTACATGATCCGGAACAGCTGGAACGGGTCGGCGGCGCCCACCATCAGGTCGTCGTCGGCGTAGAAGCGGGAGTTGAAGTCGAACCCGCCGAGCTTCCCCTCGCGGAGCAGGAAGGCCACGATGAACTCGATGTTGGTGCCGGGCGCGTGGTGCCCGGTGTCCACCACGACCTGCGCCTTCGGGCCGAGCTTGAGGCAGTGGGCGTAGGAGGTGCCCCAGTCCGGCACGTCGGTCATGTAGAAGGCGGGCTCGAACAGCTTGTACTCCAGCAGGAACCGCTGGTCGTCGCCGAGCCGCTCGTACACGGCGGCGAGGGCCTCGGCCATCCGGTCCTGGCGGTCGCGGATGTCGTCCTGCCCGGGGTAGTTCGTCCCGTCGGAGAACCACAGCTTCAGGTCGCGCGACCCCGTCTGGTCCATGATGTCGACCGCTTCGAGCAGGTGGTCGAGGGCCTTGCGGCGGACGGCGGCGTCGGGGTTGGTGACGCTGCCGAGCATGTAGTCGTCGTCCTGGAACACGTTGGTGTTCACCGCGCCGATCCGCAGCCCGTGCTCCTCGGCGTGCGCGGCCAGCGCGGCGTAGTCGTCCACCCTGTCCCAGGGGATGTGGAGGGCCACGCTGGGCGCGACGCCGGTGAAGCGGTGCACCTGCGCGGCGTCGTCGATCTTCTCCTGCGGGGTGCGCGGCACGCCCCGCTGGGCGAAGACCTTGAACCGGGTCCCCGAGTTCCCGTACGCCCACGAGGGAGTCTCGATCTGCTGGCGGCGCAGGGCGTCCTTCACCGCGCTGGTGTCGTTCACGGTTGCCTCTCTCAATCCAGGTGGAAGACCTCGGTCAGCGGCCGCATCCCCTCGTCGGGGCGGCCGTCGAGATCCTCGAAGTACTGCGCCATCTCCGACTGCCACCGGGCGTTGACCCCGGTGCGGGCCATCGCCGCCTGGGCTGCCTCGAAGTCGTCGGTCTCCAGGTAGCCGACGAGGAGGCCGTCCTCCCGCAGGAACAGCGAGTAGTTGTGCCAGCCGGTGTCGCGCAGGGCGCTCAGCATGTCGGGCCAGACCGCCTGGTGGCGCAGCTTGTACTCCTCCAGGCGGTCCTGCCTGACCTTCAAAAGGAAGCAGACACGCTTCATGCGGTCAGAAGTGGTAGTCGTCGATGTTCTTGCCGTCGAAGACCGTCGGCGGGCCGAGGATGACCTCTCCGTTGGCGCCGATCGTGCGCTCGCCGAGTTTGCCGGCGGTGAACTTCTCGCCCTGCGCGCCGGTGATCTGGCCGGACGACAGCGCCGCCGCCGCGTAGGCGGCCAGGTAGCCGAGGTTCTTCGGGTCCCACAGCTCGAACGACTCGACGGTGCCGTTCTTGATGAACTTGCGCATCTGGTCCGGGGTGCCGAGGCCGGTCAGGACGACCTTGCCCTTGTACTTGGAGCCGGAGATGTAGCGGGCCGCGGCGGCGATGCCGACCGTGGTCGGCGAGATGATGCCCTTGAGGTTCGGGTACGCCTGCAGGAGGCCCTGCGTCTGCTGGAACGACTTCTGGTCGTCGTCGTCGCCGTAGGCGATCTTGACGAGCTTCATCTTCGCGTACTCGGGCTTCTTGAGCTCGTCCTGCATGAACTTGATCCAGGTGTTCTGGTTCGTGGCGTTCGCCGTCGCCGACAGGATCGCGATCTCGCCCTCGTGGCCGATCTGCTCGGCGAGCAGCTTGACCTCGCTGCGGCCGATCTCCTCGGAGCTGGCCTGGTTGATGAACACGTCCCGGCAGTCGGGGTTGGTGTCGGAGTCGTAGGCGACGATCTTGATGTTCTTCGACATCGCCTGCTTGAGCGGCCCGCACACCGCGTTCGGGTCGTTCGCGGCGATGAGGATCGCGTCGTGCCGCTGCTGGATGAGCGTGTTGATGTAGGAGACCTGCGAGGACGCGGACGCGTCGGACGGGCCGACCTCCTTGGCCTCCCCGCCGAACTCCTTGGCCGCCGCGATGCCGGCGTCGTCCACGATCGTCTCGTAGGGGTTGTTGACCTGCTTGGGGAGGAAGGCCAGCTTCAGGCCCTTCTTCAGCGGCGCGTTCGGATTCGCCGTGGCGTTGCCACCGGCCGCCTTGGCCTCCCCGGAGTCGGAGTCGTTCTTGGTGGTACCGCCGCAGGCGGCCAGGCCGAGGGCCAGGACGCTCGCCGTGGCGACGGCCGCCAGCCGGCGCGGGGCGCGCAGACGAATGGTCATCACTTGCCTTTCGGATGGGGGTGGACGAGGCGGGGGGCGTTATCCGGGGTCAGGGCGCGGCGGGGGTCGCGGGTCTCGCGCCCCGCCGCCGTCCTCGGGTCTCGCGCGCCACGGCGATCAGCCGCGGCGTGAGGACGCTGATGATGAGCAGCAGCCCGGTGACGATCGACTGGACCTCGGTGGAGACGTCGTTGAGCATCAGCAGGTTGCGGAGCAGGCCGATGAGCAGCACGGCCGCGATGACGCCGCCGAGGGTGCCCTTGCCGCCGTCGAAGTCGATGCCGCCGAGCAGCACCGCCGCGATCACGGTGAGCTCCAGGCCGAGGCCGTTGTCGGCGCGGGCGCTGCCGTAGCGGAGCGTGTAGACGATCCCGGCGAACCCGGCGACCAGGCCGGACACCGTGAACAGGATCAGCTTGATGCGCTTGACCCGGATGCCGGCGAAGTAGGCGGCGTCCTCCTGCGCGCCGATCGCGAACAGCGACCGCCCGATGCCGGTGGCGTGCAGGACGATCCCGGTGGCGACGGCGAGCACGGCGAACAGCGCGACCGGGTACGGGATCGGCGTGCCCGGGACGGACGAGGTGGCGAGGTCGGTGTAGGCCGACGGGAACTCCGACACGGCCCCGGTCCCGAGCGTCACGTACGCGAGCCCCCGGTAGAGGGTCATCGTGCCGATCGTCACGGCGAGTGACGGCAGCCCGAGCTTCGTCACGAGCAGCCCGTTCACCAGGCCGCAGACGATCCCGACGACGAGCACGATCGGGATGATCGTCTCGATGGCCATGCCGCCGTCCCACATCTTGCCGGTCAGCGCGCTGCACAGGCCGAGGATCGAGGCGACCGACAGGTCCACCTGCCCGCACACGACCAGCAGCGTCATCGGCAGCGCGATCAGCGCGATCTCCGACAGGTCGTCGAGGGCGAAGGACAGGTTGTCGTTGCTCGCGAAGTCGGGCGAGAACCCGGCGCCGCCGGCGAACACCACGATCAGCAGGGCGGTGACGGCGGTCTCCCACCGGATCAGCCCACCGAGGCGGCTCATGACCGTCCCTCCTTCGTGTCCGGAGCGGCGTCGCGGTGCGCGGCCGATTCGAGCGACCGCTGCCTCAGCCTCCGGGTGACGCGCAGCGCCAGCAGCCGGTCGACGCTGATGGCCAGCAGCAGCAGGACGCCGGTGATCGCGTCCTGCCAGAACGAGTTGACCTTCAGCACCACCAGCACGCTGCCGATGGTGGTGAGCAGCAGGCCGCCGAGCGCCGCGCCCCACACCGTCCCGACGCCGCCGGTGATGGCGACGCCGCCGACGACGACGGCGGCGACGACCGTCAGCTCCCAGCCGTGCGCGGCGTCGGCGACGACGGTGCCGAACCGGCCGAGCCACAGCACCCCGGCGAGGCCGGCGAGCGCGCCGCTGACCAGGTAGGCGGTGAGGACGCGGCGGCGGATCGGCACGCCGGCCAGGCGCGCCGCCTCCGGGCTGGACCCGATCGCGTAGAACTCGCGCCCGGACGAGTAGGAGCGCAGGTAGTAGCCGACCGCCAGCATCACGGCCACGGTGATGATCGGCAGGTAGGGGACGCCGAGGATCCCCTCGTTGCCGAGCGCCAGCACCGAGGACGGCAGTTCGGCGGCGCCGATCTGGTCGCCGTGCGCGATGCGGTAGTCCAGCCCCTGGATCACGTACAGGGTGCCGAGCGTGACGACCAGGGACGGGACCCGGCAGAAGCTGACGAGCAGCCCGTTGAGCAGCCCGCACACGAGCCCGATCGCGACGCCGAAGAGCAGCACGAGCACGACGCCGTGGCCGCCGTCGGCGGCGAACTTGCCGGCGCTGAACGCGACGAGCCCGACGACGGACCCGACCGACAGGTCGATGTTGCGGGTGACGACGACCACCGTCTGCCCGACGGCGAGCAGCACCAGGATCGAGGCGTTGAGGAAGATGTCCTCCACGCCCTGCCCGGACAGGAACCGCGGGTTCGCGATCGTCGTGCCGACGACGAGCACGACGAGGCCGCCGAGGATGCTCATCTCCCGGGCCCGCAGCACCACCTCGACCAGCCGCCGCCCCCCGCCGCCCGGCCCGCCCGCACCCCCCGGCCGCGCCGGGCTCTCGGTAAGCACGGTCATCAGGCCGCCCTCCCCACCCGGCCGGTCGCGGCGGCCATCACGGTTTCCTCGGTCGCGTCGGCGCGGGCGATCTCGGCGGTGAGCCGGCCCTCGTGCATGACCAGGACGCGGTCGGCCATGCCGAGCACCTCCGGCAGGTCGGAGGAGATCATCAGCACCGCGAGGTCCTGCGCGGCCAGCTCCGACAGCAGCCGGTGCACCTCGGCCTTGGTGCCGACGTCGATGCCGCGGGTCGGCTCGTCCACGATCAGCACGGTGGGCTCGGTGGCGAGCCACTTGGCGAGCACGACCTTCTGCTGGTTGCCGCCGGACAGGACGCCGACGCCGTCGCTGAGCCGGGCGTACTTGAGCCGGAGCCGCAGCCCCCAGTCGGCGGCGCGGTCGCGCTCCACCCGCCGGGAGATGAGGCCGCCGCGGCCGGTGGCGCGGCGCAGCGACTTCAGCTGGGTGAGGCCCATGTTCCGCTCGATGGACATGTCCATGACCAGGCCCTGCTGGCGGCGGTCCTCGGGGACGAGCGCCAGCCCGGCCGACATCGCGGCGGTGGGGCTGCCCGCGACCAGCGTGCGGCCCCGCACCTCGACGGCGCCGACGTCCCAGCGGTCCACCCCGAAGATCGCGCGGGCGACCTCGCTGCGGCCGGCGCCGACCAGCCCGGCCAGCGCGACGATCTCGCCGCGGCGGACCTCGAAGGAGACGTCGGTGAAGGCGCCCTCGCGGGTCAGCCGGCTCACCTTCAGCGCGACCTCGCCGGGCGTCACGTCCTGCTTGGGGTAGAGCGCGTCGAGGTCGCGGCCGACCATCCGGCGGACGAGGTCGTCGGGGGTGATGTCCGCGACGCGGTCGGTGGCGATGTAGGTGCCGTCGCGCAGCGTGGTGACGCGCTGGCACAGCTCGAAGATCTCCTCCAGGCGGTGCGAGATGAACAGCACCGCGCAGCCCTGCTCGCGCAGCGTGCGGGTCACCGCGAACAGCCGGGCGACCTCCTGGCCGGTGAGCGCGGCGGTGGGCTCGTCCATGATGAGGACCCGCGCGTCCCGGGAGATGGCCTTGGCGATCTCGACGACCTGCTGGTCGGCGATCGACAGGCCGCGGGCGGGCTGCTGCGGGTCGAGCGCGACGCCGAGCCGCTGGAAGAGCCGCGCGGTCTCGGCGTGCATGGTGCGGCGGTCGATGCGGCCGAGACCTGTCAGCAGGCCACGGGCGCGGGGCTGGCGGCCCATGAAGATGTTCTCGGCGACCGACAGGTCGGGGAACAGCGTGGGCTCCTGGTAGATGACCGCGACGCCGGCGGCCTGCGCGTCGGCGGGGCCGCCGAAGACCGCCGGCTCGCCGTCCACCCGCACCTCGCCCGCGTCGGGACGGTGCACGCCTGCGAACGTTTTTACGACCGTGGACTTGCCGGCGCCGTTCTCGCCGGCGAGAGCGTGCACCTCGCCCGCGCGCAGCTCCAGCGTGACGCCCTGCAGGGCGCGCACGGCGCCGAACGACTTGCTCACGTTGACCAGCGCCAATGTCGGCGGTGCCGACCGGCCGGCTGCGCTCATGGCGACCTTCCTCGCGGGGGACGTCGGTGACCCGTGGATGAAAAACGTTTTAACTGGATGTTGCGGTGGACGCTAGATGTGACCCGGAGCACCCGTCAAGAGGGAACCTGCCCGCCGACGCGGCGCCACGCGACGAAAACCGCGTGCAGGCAAGGGCCGGAGAGGTTTTCGAAGTCGTCCCGGCCGGGACCGGCCAGCCGGGTTTGAGGCGCCTCGCGTCCGGCTCTGGGGTTGACACGTTTTAATACGATGACCCAAAGTGAGCGGCGACACAGGCGGCGGACGGACCGGGGGCACACCGATTGAGCGCAGACGACGACAGCGGGCGCCCCGCCAACCTGAGCAGGACGGTCGGCATCAAGCAGGTCGCCGCGCACGCCGGCGTCTCGCCCGGCACCGTGTCCAACGTGCTCAACCGGCCCGAGCGGGTGGCCGAGGCGACCCGCGCGCGCGTCGAGAAGGCGATCCGCGAGCTCGGGTTCGTCCGCAACGGGTCGGCGTCCACGCTGCGCGCCGGGCACAGCAGCACGATCGGGCTGATGGTCCTGGACCTCGCCAACCCCTTCTTCACCGACGTGGCGCGCGGCGTGGAGGACATCGCCAGCGAGCGCGGCTACGCGGTCATCCTGTCCTCGTCGGGCGAGTCGGACGAGCGGGAGCGGCGCAACCTGCGGGTGTTCGCCGAGCAGCGGGTCCGCGGCGTGCTGCTGACCCCGGTCGGCGACGACAGCGACGCCTGCGACCGGCTGCGCGAGCGCGGCGTCCCGGTGGTGCTGCTCGACCATCCGACGCCGCGCGCCAGCCAGTGCTCGGTCGCCGTGGACGATGTCGCGGGCGGCGAGCTCGCGGCCGGCGAGCTGCTGGCCGGCGGGGCCCGCACGCTGGCGTTCGTCACCGGGCCGATGGTGCTGCGGCAGTGCGCCGACCGCCGCAAGGGCGCGCTGCGGGCGCTGCGCGCGGCCGGGCTCGGCCGGGACGCGCTGCGCGAGGTCGCGGTCGGCGCGATGAACGCCCGGTCGGGGCAGGAGGCGGCGCGGCGGCTGCTGGAGGCCGGCCCGCCGCTGCCGGACGCGATCTTCTGCGCGAACGACCTGCTCGCGCTCGGCGTGCTGCGCGTGCTGCTGCAGGCCGGGATCAAGGTGCCGACTGACGTGGCGCTGATCGGGTACGACGACATCGAGTTCTCCGCCGCCGCGGCCGTCCCCCTCAGCTCGGTGCGGCAGCCCACCTACCAGCTCGGCCGGATCGCGACCGAGCTGCTGCTGGAGGAGTGCGACACCGCGGGCGGGCACGCCCACCAGCAGGTCATGTTCCAGCCCGAGCTGGTCGTCCGCGAGTCCAGCCGGTCAGCGTCCGGAGGCGCCCCATGAAGGTCGCGCTGTTCCTCACCTGCGTCAACGACACGATGTACCCGGGGACGGGCAGGGCGATGGTGCGGCTGCTGCGGCGCCTCGGCCACGACGTCGAGTTCCCGGAGTCGCAGACCTGCTGCGGGCAGATGCACCTCAACACCGGGTACCGGCGGGAGGCGCTGCGCCTGGTGAAGGGGTTCGCGGAGACGTTCGAGCCCTACGACGCGATCGTGGCGCCGTCGGCGTCCTGCGCGGCGATGGTCCGCGACTGGCATCCGAGGCTGGCGCCGCGCACCGCCGGGGTCGCCTCCCGCGTCCACGAGCTGTCGGAGTTCCTGGTGGACGTGCTCGGCGTCACCGACGTCGGCGCCCACTTCCCGCACCGCGTCACCTACCACCCGACCTGCCACTCGCTGCGGATGCTGCACGTCGGCGACCGCCCGCTGCGGCTGCTGCGCGACGTCGGCGGCATCGACCTGGTCGACCTGCCGGACGCGGCCGAGTGCTGCGGGTTCGGCGGGACGTTCGCGCTGAAGAACTCCGAGGTGTCGGCGGCGATGTGCGCCGACAAGGTCACCGCCGTCCGGGAGACGCGGGCCGAGGTGCTGTGCGCGGCCGACAACTCGTGCCTGATGCACATCGGCGGCGCGCTGTCGCGCACCCGCGCGGGGGTAAGAACGCTCCATCTGGCCGAGATCCTCGCGTCGACCGAGGAGGACCCGTCATGACCCCTTCCGCCTCATCCGGCTCTTCCGCGATGCCCACCTATGTCGGGATGCCGTCGTTCCCGGACGCGGCGCGGGAGGCCGTGGCCGACGCGCGGCTGCGCGGCAACCTCGCGCACGCGACCACCACGATCCGCACCAAGCGCGCCGCCGCGGTCGCCGAGCTGGACGACTGGCCGGCGCTGCGCGAGGCGGGCAAGCAGATCAAGGACCACGTCCTCGCCAACCTCGGCCACTACCTGCGGCTGCTGGAGCAGAAGGTCACCGAGGCGGGCGGGACGGTGCACTGGGCGCGGGACGCCGCCGAGGCCAACCGGATCGTCGCCGATCTGGTGAAGGCGACCGGCGAGACCGAGGT
This sequence comes from Spirillospora sp. NPDC047418, assembly GCF_040643275.1. Classification (NCBI taxonomy): domain Bacteria; kingdom Bacillati; phylum Actinomycetota; class Actinomycetes; order Streptosporangiales; family Thermomonosporaceae; genus Spirillospora; species Spirillospora sp. NPDC047418. The sequence continues at coordinate 21,185 of NZ_JBEYTW010000021.1, read as the reverse complement.
CGTCAAGGTCAAGTCGATGGCCACGCAGGAGATCGGCCTCAACGAGTTCCTCGCCGAGGAGGGGATCACCGCCTACGAGACCGACCTCGCCGAGCTGATCGTGCAGCTCGGCGACGACCGGCCGTCGCACATCCTCGTCCCGGCCATCCACCGGAACCGGTCCGACATCCGCGACATCTTCCTGCGCGCGATGGAGGACGCCCCGGCGGACCTGACCGACTCCCCCGCCGCGCTGGCGGAGGCGGCGCGGCGGCACCTGCGCGCCAAGTTCCTGTCGGCGAAGGTCGGGGTGTCGGGGGTGAACTTCGCGGTCGCCGACACCGGCACGCTCGTCGTCCTGGAGTCGGAGGGCAACGGCCGGATGTGCCTGACGCTCCCCGAGACGCTGATCTCGGTGATGGGCGTGGAGAAGATCGTGCCGAGCTGGCGGGACCTGGAGGTGTTCCTGCAGCTGCTGCCCCGCTCGTCCACCGCCGAGCGGATGAACCCCTACACCTCCGCCTGGACGGGCGTGTCCCCCGGCGACGGCCCGCGCGACTTCCACCTCGTCCTGCTGGACAACGGCCGCACGGACACCCTCGCCGACGAGGTGGGCCGGCAGGCGCTGCGCTGCATCCGCTGCTCGGCGTGCCTGAACGTGTGCCCGGTCTACCAGCGCGCGGGCGGCCACGCCTACGGGTCGCCGTACCCGGGGCCGATCGGCGCGATCCTGTCGCCGCAGATCAGGGGCATCGGGTCGGACGTGGACGCGTCCCTCCCCTACGCGTCGTCGCTGTGCGGCGCGTGCTTCGAGGCGTGCCCGGTCGCGATCGACATCCCCGAGGTGCTCGTGCATCTGCGGGCGCGGGCGGTGGAGAAGGGCCCGCGGCATCCCCTCGAACGGGTCGCGATGGCGGCGGCCGGGTGGACGCTGCGCTCCCCCACCCGGCTCGCGCTCGCGCAGCGCGGCGCGTCCGCGAGCCGCCGGCTCGTGGCGCGCGGCGGCCGGATCCGGCGGCTGCCGGGGCCGCTGGGCGCCTGGACCGAGACGCGGGACGCGCCCGCCCCGCCGCCGGAGTCGTTCCGCGCCTGGTGGGCCCGCACCGACGGCGGCCGCGAGGAGGACGGCGAGTGAACGCCCGCGAGGAGATCCTGCGCCGCGTCGAGGGCATCGTGCCCACCCGCCCGGCCGCCGAGATCGCGGCCTCCTACGACCGGATCGACCGGTCCTACCTGCGCCGCCACCACGAGGACGGCGTCCTGGACCTGTTCGCCGAGCGGGTCGCCGACTACCGCGCGACGGTGCTGCGGGTGCCCGCGGCGGCGGCGGCCCAGGCGGTCGCCGAGCGATTGTCGGCCCGCTCCGGTTCCTACGGCGTTCCCGCCGATCTTCCTCCGGAGTGGACGTCGGCGACGGACGCGCCGCTCGTCCGCGACTTCTCGGTGGCGTCCCTCGACCGGCTGGCGGGCGCGGTCACCGGCTGCGCCGCCGCGATCGCGGAGACCGGCACGATCGTCCTGGACCACGGTGCCGCGCAGGGGCCGCGGGCCCTGTCGCTCGTGCCCGACTACCACCTGATCGTCGTGCTCGCCGGGCAGGTCGCGCCGGACGTGCCGGAGGCGCTCGAACGGCTGGACCCGTCCCGCCCGCTGACGTTCGTGTCGGGGCCGTCGGCGACGAGCGACATCGAGCTGTCCCGCGTGGAGGGCGTGCACGGCCCCCGCACGCTGGAGGTCCTGATCCTGCAATGAGCGAAGCGATGTTCGCGGCCGTCGACCTGGGGGCGTCCAGCGGCCGCGTGATGGCCGGGCGCGTCGGGCCCGGCGTCCTCGAACTGGACGAGATCCGCCGGTTCCCGAACCGGCCCGTCCGCGTCGGCGGCACCCTGCACTGGGACATCCTCGGCCTCTACGGCAACGTCCTGGACGGGCTGCGCGACGCGCCGCCCGGGCTGGCGTCGGCCGGGATCGACTCCTGGGCGGTCGACTACGGGCTGCTCGGCGCGAACGGCGCGCTGCTCGGCAACCCCGTCCACTACCGCGACGCCCGCACCGGCGGCGTGATGGAACGCGTCCGCGCCGAACTGGGCGACGACCTCCTCTACCGGGCGTCCGGGCTGCAGTTCCTGCCGTTCAACACGATCTACCAGCTCGTGGCGGACGACCTGTCCGGGGCGGGCACGCTGCTGCTCATCCCCGACCTGCTGGCCTACTGGCTCACCGGCGAGATCGGCGCGGAGCGCACCAACGCGTCCACCACCGGCCTCCTGGACGTGCGCGACGGCACCTGGTCGCGGGAACTGCTGGACCGCCTGGGCCTCCCCGCGAAGATCCTCCCGCCGCTGCGCGAGCCGGGGTCGGTGATCGGCGCGCTCCGCCCCGACGTCGCGGCCGAGACCGGCCACGGCGGCCTCACCGTCACCGCCGTGGGCTCCCACGACACCGCGTCCGCCGTCGCCGCCGTGCCCGCCACGACCGACAGGTTCGCCTACATCTCCTGCGGCACCTGGTCGCTGGTCGGCGTCGAACTGGACGCCCCCGTGCTGACCGAGGCGAGCCGGGAGGCCAACTTCACCAACGAGGGCGGAGTCGACGGGACGGTCCGCTACCTGCGCAACGTGATGGGCCTGTGGCTGCTCCAGGAGTGCCTGCGGGCCTGGGGGAACCCCGACCTGCCCGCCCTGCTCTCCGAGGCCGGGCGGGTCCCGGGCCTGCGCTCGCTGATCGATCCGGACGACCCGGAGTTCCTCCCGCCCGGCGACATGCCGTCCCGCATCGCCGCGCACTGCCGCCGCCGCGGGTTCCCCGAGCCGGCCGGCCGCGCCGCGACGGTCCGCTGCGTTCTGGACAGCCTCGCCCTGGCGCACCGCGTCGCGCTGCGCCGGGCCGCGGCGCTGTCCGGCGTCGACATCGAGGTCGTGCACCTGGTGGGCGGCGGCAGCCGCAACGACCTGCTGTGCCGGCTGACCGCCGACGCCGCCGGCCTGCCGGTCCTGGCGGGCCCGGTCGAGGCGACCGCCCTCGGCAACGTGCTGGCCCAGGCCCGCGCGCACGGCGCCGTCGGGGACCTCGCCGAGGCCCGCGCCCTGGTCGCCGCCACCCAGCACGTCCGCCGCCACAGCCCGTCGGGCGACGGCTCCCGGTGGCGGGAGGCCGCGCTCCGCCTCGGCCTGGAAACCTGAGCCGGCCTCCGGATGTCACGGCGCCGCGACGGTTTACGCACCCGAGGTTGACATGGGACGCCCGAGGGCCGTTCATAGCTATGTACATACGGTCACGAGGAGGCCGTCCGGTGGGGGGCACGCCCAGGCGGGGGCGTGTTGCCCCGCCTTATTGACGTTCCACCCGATAAGGTGATCCCGCAATTCTCCGGGACCACAACGAGAAGCATGATCACGGCGTATCGACCGCCTGTCGCTGTTGGGATGTGGACATGCAGGGTCGTGCGGCGCGCCGAGCCGGGGGCTCCGGCAACGCTCCGCTGGTCGGCCGACGGGACGCGCTGCAGGAGATCGGCCGCGTCCTGGACGCGGCCGCGGGCGGCTACGGCTTCCTGGCGATGGTCGGCGAGCCCGGCGCCGGCAAGACGCGGCTGCTGAACGAGCTGGCCGACGGCGCGATCGCGCGCAAGCTGCCGTTCGTGGCGGGCCGCGCGGCCGAGTTCGAGCAGGAGATGCCGTTCGGCGCCGTGGTCGACGCGCTCGACGACCGGCTCGAAGAGCACACCCTGGGCCTGCCGGCGGGCGCGCTGCGCCTGCTCGGCACGGTGTTCCCCGCGCTCGCCGACCTGACCGGCGCCCCGCCCGCCGCCTCCCCCGACTCCCATGTCGCGCGGTACCAGCTGCACCGCACGGTCCGGCACCTGCTGGAGGAGCTGGCCGAGCCGTCCGGGCTGGTGCTGATCCTGGACGACCTGCATTGGGCCGACGACGCGACGATCGAGCTGCTGGACCACCTCGTCCGGCATCCGCCGCGCGCCCGGGTGCTGGTCGCGGTCGCCTACCGGCCCGCGCAGGCGTCGCCGCGGCTGATGGCGCTGGTGGACGCGGCCGGCCCGCAGGGCGTGCGGGTCACCGTCGACCCGCTCACGCAGAGCGAGGTCCGCGAGCTCCTCGGCCCGGACATGAGCCACGCCCAGTGCGAGGCGCTGTTCAAGGCCAGCGGCGGCAACCCGTTCTACCTCGAGGCGCTGGCCAAGATGGCGGGCGGCGCCGCGCCGGTGGCCTTGAACAGCGCCTCGCACTGGGAGAAGGGCGTCGCGAACCTGACCGAGGTGCCGCCGGCGGTGCGCGCGGCGCTGCAGGTGGAGCTGAGCGCCCTGCCGCCGCAGGCGCTGCGGATGGCGCGGGGCGCCGCGGTGGCGGCCGACGTGTTCGAGCCCGAGCTGGCGGCGGTGGCCGCGGAGATGGAGCCCGGCGAGGCGCTCGCCACGCTGGACGTGCTGACCGGCCACGACGTGGTGCGGTCCGCGCCGGACGGCCGGTTCCGGTTCCGGCACCCCCTCGTCCGGCACGTCGCCTACGCCTCGACGGCGGCGGGCTGGCGGATCGCCGCGCACTCGCGGGTCGCGGCGCGGCTCGCCGACCTCGGCGCCCCCGCGGCCGTGCGCGCCCACCACGTGGTGCGGTCGGCGCGGTTCGGCGACGCCGAGGCGATCCGGACGCTGGTGGAGGCCGCCCGCGTCGTCGCGCAGCAGGCGCCCGGCACCGCCGCGTACTGGCTGCGCGCCGCGCTCGACCTGATGCCCGACACCGACGGCGGCGCCTACCCCGACCGGATCGGCCTGCTGGTCGAGCTGACCCACGTGCAGGCCGTCAGCGGGCACGCCGAGGAGGGCCGGGAGACCGCCCGCACGCTGCTCGGGCTGCTGCCGCCCGGCGACATCGTCCGGCGCGCCCGCACCGTGCACATGTGCGCGATCATGGAGCGGCAGCTCGGCCGCATCCACGAGGCCCGCGCCCTGGTGCTGGACGAGCTGCGCCGCATCACCGACCGGCAGACCCCCGAGGCGGTGCTGCTGCGGATCCGGCTCGTCGCCGACCGCATCCAGAAGATCGACACGCGCGGATCGCACGCGATCCTGCAGACGATCCCGGACAGCGCGCCCGGCTGGAGCCCGGGGCTGACGGCGGCGGTCGCGGCGATGCGCCCGATGGTCGCCTACGGGCGCGGCGAGGTCGAGCAGGCGATCGGCTTCGCGCAGACCGCCGACCGGCTGTTCTCGGCCGCGTCCGACACCGACTTCGCCGACTGCCTGGACTGCTTCGCCTGGCTGGTGTTCGCCGAGTGCTTCCTCGGCATGTACGACGAGGCGCTGCGGCACTCCGAGCGGCTGGTGGCGATCACCCGGGCGACCGGGCAGACGTTCGTGCTCGGCTACATGCTGGCCGGGCAGTCCCGCGTGCTGGCGCAGCTCGGCCGGCTGGAGGAGGCCGCCGCCGTCGCCGACGAGGCCACCGCGGTCGGCCGCGACCTGCGCTCGCAGGAGGTCCTGGCCTACGGGCTGATCCAGCAGTGCCTGACCGCGTCCTGGACCGGCGACCACGAGCGGGCGCTGCGGGCCGGGGACGAGGCCGTCGCCAACGACACCGGCTCGGGCGAGTGGTGGACGCACATGGCGCACGTCGCCCGCGCCATCGCCGTGATCAACGAGGGCCGGCTGGAGGAGGGCGCCACCGCGCTGATCGCGGCGTGCGGCACCGGCGACCAGGGCCTGGACTTCGGCACCCTCGGCAGCTGCGCCGAGGCGCTCGCCTGCGTCCGAGCGGCGCAGGACGACGACGACGCGGCGAACTGGGCCGACATCGCCGAGGCGATCGCCGCCCCGGCGCTGACCGGCGACGTCGGGCTCGCGCGGCTGACCCGCGCGCACGCGCTGCGGGCCGCCGACCCCGCCGCGTCGGCGGCGCTGGCGGCGGACGCCGCCGACCTGCTCACCAAGGCCGGGCGGCGGCCCGAGGCGGGCCGCGCCGAACTGGCCGCCGGGCTCGCGCACGCCGCCGCCAGCGACCGCACCCCGGCCCGCGAGCGGCTGCGCGCCGCGGCGGAGATCTTCGAGTCCTGCGGGATGAAGGGGCTGCACGCCCAGGCCGCCCGCGAGCAGCGCCGCCTCGGCGTGCGGGTGCCCGCCGCCGGCACCGCCGCGGGAGGCGGCAAGGGCAAGCGGGACCTGCCGTACGCGCTGTCGCCGCGCGAGCACGAGATCGCGCTGCTGGTCGCCGAGGGCCTGGCCAACCAGCAGATCGCCGAGCGCCTCTACCTCAGCGTCCGGACGGTGGAGACCCACCTGTCCCGCGTCTTCGCCAAGATCGGCGTGTCCTCGCGGGTCGGCGTCGCGACCGCGATGAACCGTTCCAAGTAGATCCGAGTCATAGTTCACGTACGTCCCGTACGTACCGGTGGCCGGGCCGCGCACGTAAGTACGGGTTCTCCACGATGCCGCGCCGATATCCGCGTTTGGCAAGGTTGGAGCGTCAGGAAGCGGAGGAGACGGACATGGACGAGCAGCGGATCGCGCGCTTCACGCACGCGGGCGTCGCCGACGCCGAGGTGTCCGTGCATCCCTTTCCGACCGGCGACGGGCTGGGCCTGAACCTGACCCGGTTCCGCCGCGCCGCGGCCGACGGGGGCGGCGACGCCGTCCTGCTCGTGCACGGCCTGACGACGTCCAGCGACATGTACATCATGCCGGAGCACACGAACCTGGTGAACTTCCTGCACGACGCCGGCTTCGGCGACGTGTGGGCGGTCGACCTGCGCATCAGCGGCCGGTTCCCCTACAACTCCGAGATGGGGCGGCACAGCCTCGACGCCCTCGCGCTGTGGGACCACCCGGCGGCGATCGCCGAGCTGCGGCGCCACATCGGCGACAAGCGCCTCCACGTGGTCGCGCACTGCGTGGGCTCGATCTCGTTCTCGATGGCGCTGGCCGCCGGCACCGTCACCGGTGTCACCAGCCTGGTCTGCAACAGCGTCTCGCTGACCCCGCGGACCCCGGCCTGGTCGAGGATCAAGCTCGGCTACGGTCCGGCGCTGATGGAGTACGTCGTCGGACCGTGCCACCTCGACCCGCGGTTCGGAGTCGCCCCGGTCATGACGCGCGGCTGGATGCTCGCCAAGGCGGTCGCGCCGTTCCACCGCGGGTGCGCCGAACCCGCCTGCCACATGCTCAGCTTCATGTGGGGCGGCGGCAAACCGATCTTCACGCACGAGAAGATGTCGCCGGTCACGCACGGCCGGCTGCCCGACCTGTTCGGGGCCTGCAACGTCGACTACTACCGGCACATCCACGCGATGGTGAAGGCCGGCCGCGCGGTGAAGTACGACCGGCGCGACCCGCGCTTCGCCGCCCTCCCCGACGACTACCTCGCGCGCGCCGCCGCCGTCACGACGCCGATCCTGTTCCTCACCGGAGACCGCAACCACGTGTTCACCGATTCCAACATCGTCTGCCACCGCGCGCTCGAGGAGGCCGCACCCGGCCGCCACGAGCTGGCGATCCTGCCCGGTTACGGCCACCAGGACCCGTTCATGGGCCGGTACGCCGACACCGAGGTGTTCCCTCAGGTCGTCGACTTCCTCAAGCGGAAGGCGGGCTGATCCCGATGGAGCATGCGGACGTGGTCGTGGTCGGGTCCGGGTTCGGCGGGTCCGTCGCCGCGTACCGGCTGGCGGAGGCCGGCGAGTCGGTCGTCCTGCTGGAGCGCGGGCGGCCGTACGCGCCCGGCGACTTCCCCCGCTCGCCCGCCGAGATGGGCCGGGCGTTCTGGGACCCGGCCGAGGGCCTGTACGGGATGTTCGACGTCTGGAGCTTCAAGGGCTGCGACTCGGTCGTGTCGTCCGGGCTCGGCGGCGGGTCGCTGATCTACGCGAACGTGCTGCTGCGCAAGGACGAGCGGTGGTTCGTCAACGACCGCCCGGACGGCGGGCACGACCCGTGGCCGGTCACCCGCGCCGACCTCGACCCGCACTACGACGCGGTCGAGGAGATGCTGGGCGCGACCCCCTACCCGCTGGAGCAGGTCCCGTTCGACGACACCCCGAAGTCGCACGCGATGCAGGACGCGGCGGCCGAACTGGGGCTGGAGATCTCGCTGCCGCCGCTCGCGGTCAGCTTCGCGTCCCGTCCCGGCGGCACGCCCGGCCTGAGCCTGCCGATCGCCGACGCCGGCTACGGCAACATCCACGGCGCCGAGCGGCGCACGTGCAAGCTGTGCGGCGAGTGCGACATCGGCTGCAACGAGGGCGCCAAGAACAGCCTCGACCACACCTACCTGTCGGCGGCGGCGCACCACGGCGCCGACATCCGCACCTCCCACGAGGTGAAGGCGATCCGGCCGCGGCCGGGCGGCGGGTACGAGGTCGACTACGTCCACCACGCCGACCTGACGGCCAGGAAGAGCCGCCCGCCCGTCCGGACGATCTCCTGCGACCGGCTGGTCCTCGGCGCCGGCACCTACGGCACCACGTTCCTGCTGCTGAAGTCGCGGGAGTCGTTCCCGGGCCTGTCGGAGGCGCTCGGCACCCGGTTCAGCGGCAACGGCGACCTGCTGACGTTCCTGCTGCGCGCCAAGGACCGCAACCGGGTCCGGCCGCTGAACGCCAGCCGCGGGCCGGTGATCACCACCGCGATCCGGCTGCCGGACGAGCTGGACGGCGTGCCCGGCGCGGGCCGCGGCGCCTACATCCAGGACGGCGGCTACCCCGGCTTCACCGACTGGATCGTCGACAGCCTCGACCTCGGCAACGACTTCGAGCGCGCCGTGAAGTTCCTGTGGAACCGGTTCACCGAGTTCTTCAAGGACGCGCCGGACACGAACCTGTCCAAGGAGATCGCCGACCTGATCGGCGACGGCGCCCTCACGGTCAGCTCGCTGCCGCTGCTCGGCATGGGCCGCGACAGCGCCGACGGGCGGCTGCGCCTGAAGGGCGGCCGGCTCGCCGCCGACTGGGACGCCGAGACCAGCGAGGCGCTGTTCAACCGCGTCCGCAAGACGATGCAGGGCATCGCGGACGTGCTCGGCGCCGACTACCACGACAACCCGATGTGGTTCCGCAAGCGCATCATCACCGTCCACCCGCTGGGCGGCGCCCCCATGGGGGGCCATCAGGGCGAGGGCGTCTGCGACGCCTTCGGCGAGGTGTTCGGGTTCCCGGGCCTCTACATCGCCGACGGGGCGGCGATGCCGGGTCCGGTGGGCCCGAATCCCTCGCTCACCATCGCCGCGCACGCCGACCGGATGGCGACGCGGCTGCTGGAGGGCTCGTCCGCACGGGGGCGTGCGGCCGGGCCCGGCACCGCCCCGTCTGCCACGGGGGCCGAGCCGGCCGGGGGGGCCGGCTCGCTCGGCGGGGCGGCGAACGGCTCGGCGAGCGGTCCGTCCGCGGGGGCGCCGGGGGGCGCCTCCGCGCAGCGGACCGGCCCGGTTCCGGACGGCCGCGGCGGGACACGGGGACCGTCCGCCGCGGCCGCGGGCCGCACGTCGCTGTCGTTCACCGAGGAGATGAAGGGGTTCGTCACCTACGGGGAGGGCGACGCGCGGATCGGCGAGCTGGCCGAGGGGCGCCGGCCCCTGGCGTTCCGGCTGACGATCACCGCGGACGACGCCGACCGGTTCCTCGCCGACCCCGACCACGAGGCGAAGGCCGAGGGGTGGGTCGACGCCGGCGGGCACGGGGGCCGCTGCCCGGTCGAGCGGGGCTCGTTCAACCTGTTCGTCGCCGACGGCGCGCAGGACCGGCGGCTGATGAAGTACCGGCTGTTCTACACCGACGGCGAGGACCGGCGGCGGACGCTGAGCGGGCACAAGAACGTCCTGCACGGGCCGCCGACGCGGATCTGGCCGGACACGTCCACGCTCTACGTGCGGCTGCTGGACGGCCACGTCGGCGAGGACGGGGAGGACGACGCGGAGGTCGTCGCGGCGGGGGTGCTGCACATCCAGCTGACGGACTTCGCGCGGCAGCTCACGACGTTCCGCACGTCGGGCCCGGACGGGGCGGGCACGCTGCTCGACTTCGGCCGGTTCTTCGCCGGGGAGCTGTGGGAGGTGTACGGCCCGGATCCCGTCTGACCGGGATCCGAGGGGGGCCAAGGACGTGCAGGCCGAGGGAACTGCGGGGTGCTCTCGGCCTGCACCTTTTCGCCGGAGGTCGCGCGGGGGGTCGCGCGGCCTCCGGCCCGCATTCTCCCCGCGCGTGCGGGTCAGATGTCGCCGGCGCTGCGGGCGGGGCAGGTGCCAGGGCAGTGCTCGACGTGCGCGGGGAGCCAGCGGACGAACGTCTTCAGCATCAGGCCCAGCGCGAACCGCAGCAGCGGGCGGGTGCCGGGGATCAGCGGCTCGAACACCGCCTCCCAGCGGATGGCGGTGCCGCCGTCGCGGGCCTCCAGGTACACGTCGGAGCGGTAGCGGCGCACGGGCAGCCCCGCCAGGGCGATGTAGCCGAAGTGCGAGTACGGGTCGTAGGCGACGGTCTGCTCGCTGGCGGGCCAGATCTTCTTGACCGTCCCGACGCCGTAGGTGGTGGTGTCGCCCTTGCGCGCCTGCCTGGCGGGCATGGGGAACTTCCCCCATGCGCCCCACGCCTCCGGGACGGCCAGGTGCCGGAACACCTCTTCGGGTGTGGCGCTGGTGGTGGCGGTGGCCTGGATCATGACCGAACCGTAGCCACCCGCCCACCACCCTCACAAGACCGGCGGGCCGGGCGGCCCCCGCCCGGCTTCAGCCCGCCCGGCCTCAGCCCGCCTGGCCGTAGAGGCGTTCGACGCGGAGGCGGATGACAACGCGGCCCTCGGCGACCATGGCGCGCCGGTAGTCGTCCCAGTCGGGGTGCTCGCCGCGGATGTCGCGGTACACCTCGATCAGCTCCTCGACGGCCGCGTCGCCGGGGTCGGCGGCAACGGCCGACAGCTCGGCGGTGCCCTCGGCGACCGCCCACGACCAGCCGTCCGGCGCGCTGACGTGCAGGCTGGCGCGCGGGTCGCGGGCCAGGTTGCGGGCCTTGGCGCGGGCGGCGGTGACCGAGATCCGGACGAGCCGGCGGTCCGCGTCGAAGTGGTAGTTGATGTTGGACAGCTGCGGCCGCCCGTCGCGTTTCAGCGTGGCCAGCACCCCGAGGTCCCGGTCCTTCAGCAGCTGCACCAGCGCCGCGTCGTCCGCCATCGTCGGCCTCCTTGGAAGAGATCAGCCTTCCCGGCCACAACCACGCCGTTCCCCGATCCCTTCCCGGCTACCGCGCCGCGGCGGTCGGGAGGGTCAGGACGCGGGCGTGCGGGGGCGGTCCGGAGGCCGGGCCGCCCCGCTCGCCGCCGGCGTCGCCCTCGCGGGCCTGGTGGCGGGCCGTGCGGCGGGCGGCGCGGCCGGTGTGGATGTGGCCGCGGAACGCGGCGCCCTTCGCGACCACCTTCACCGCCTGGAACTCGTGCGGCGGCAGCGCGCAGAACCCGGTCCGCACGACGTCGTCGAACAGCGAGTCCGAGACGACGTAGGCCAGGTCGCGGCCCGGGTCGTCGGTCAGCAGGCGGCGCAGCGGCATCGCGTCCAGCAGCCGCTGCACGACGATGGGCGCGTCGCCGGCGGGCCCGAACGGCCCGGCGGTGAGCGTGCCGTGGTGCAGCGCGAGCCGCACCCGCAGCCGGAACCGGCCGGGGTCGCGGTTGGTCTCGCGCAGCGCCTCGTCGAGGAGGACGACGAAGTCGCCGGCCACCTGCGCGGGGTCGACCCCCTCCGGCAGGGTGGCGAGCTCGCCGTCCCCGCCGACCTGCTTGGCCCAGCCGGCCCGGTCGAGGCCGACGCCGCGCGCCGCGCGGTCGAGCGCGTCCGACAGCTGCCGCTGCGCGAGCAGCTGCTCGCGCGTGTCGCGCTTGCTGTACCCCTGGATGTCCACCGCCAGCAGCAGGCGGTAGCTGAGCTGTACTTCCCCGCGTCCTTCCACTGTGCCGATCCCGCCCCTCGGTCCTGTGTGGGCAAATGGGCCCGATGCCCGCATTCGCTCCAAGCGTGGAGTGAGCGTTGCCCCGGCGGAGGACTCCGTTAACGGAATCGTGTCGCGGTCTGTCACGCCCCTTGGACGCGCCGCGGCGACCGTCCGCGCCGAACGTAAGTAAAACATGGCGAACTAGTAAGGACTCAACTGGAAAATCCACCACGAACCGGTCGTGGTTGAACCGGGCGGCCCCGGCGTCGCGTACTGCCTCCCAGCGTGACACCCGACACACGGTCACCGCGTCGTCCCGCCCCGCACCGCCCCCGCACCCGCCCGGAGACCCCGATGGCCCACAGATCACCGGCCGCCTCGGCCACCCGCGAACGCCCGCCCGGACCGTGGAGCTGGTTCCGCGGCCCGCAGCCCGCCGGCGGCGTGGACGACCAGGTGATCGTGACCGAGCTGTACCGGGTGTACGGGCGCCCGCTGCTGTCGTTCGTCCTGCGCCTCACCGGCGGCGACCGGCACTGGGCCGAGGACGTGGTGCAGGAGACCATGATCCGCGCGTGGCGCAGCGCGCACCAGCTCGACGAGAACGCGGCCTCGCTACTGCCGTGGCTCGCGACCGTCGCCCGCCGGATCGTCATCGACGACCAGCGCCGCAAGAACGCACGGCCGCAGGAGGCGGGCGAGGGCCCGCTGGAGAAGATGCGCGTGCCCGACGGGTTGGAGGATCTGCTGCGCTCCGTCGTCGTGTCCGAGGCCCTCCTCGCGCTGTCCCCCGCCCACCGCGAGGTCCTCAACGAGACCTTCTTCCGGGACCGCTCGGTCAACGAGGCGGCCCGGCACCTCGGCATCCCCGTGGGCACCGTGAAGTCCCGGGTCTACTACGCGCTCAGGGCGCTGCGCGTCGCCCTGGAGGAGAGGGGCGTGACGCCGTGATCGCGGATCCGCCGCACATCGACGTCGGCGCCTACGCCCTCGGCCTGCTGGAGGAGCCCGACCGCCGGGCGTTCGAGGCGCACCTGCCGGCGTGCCCGTCCTGCCACGACGAGCTCGGCACGCTGCGCGGGCTCGCCCGGACGCTGGACGGCATCGCGCCGATCGCCGAGCCGGCCGACGCGATGCCGGTCCCGCCCGAGCCCGCCGTGGTGTCGGACCTGCTGCGGCACCGGGCCGGCCGGGAGCGGCGGCACCGGGCGGCGCGGGCGCTGGCCGCGGCCGCCGCCGGGGTCGTGCTGCTCGGCGGGGCGCTCGGCACCGGGTTCACGCTCGGCGCCGACCGCGGCGCGCCGGCGTCCCCGCCCGCCCGCCAGGACGACGGCACGGCCGCGCTGCTGCGGGACGGGCAGCGGGTCTCGGCCACCGACGCGGGCACCGGCGTCACCGGCACGGTCGCCGTGCAGCAGAAGGCGTGGGGCAGCCGGATCGGGATGGAGCTCGGCCGGGTCCGCGGGCCGCTGGAGTGCGAGCTGGTCGCGGTGGACGAGCGGGGCGACGCGCACACCGTCGTCGGCTGGTCCGTCCCCGCCAAGGGCTACGGACTGCCGGGGTCGCCGCAGCCGGCGCTGGCGCTGCAGGGCGGCACGGCGCTGCGCCCCGGGGAGATCAGCCGCTTCGAGGTACGCACGATCGGCACGTCCCGCACACTCCTGACCCTCCCCGCCTAGGACCCGCGCCGCGCAGTGCCCCCGGCGCGTCCTGGCCGGCCCGGCCGCACACCGGCCGCCCAGGACGCGCCGTTCCCCCGTGCTCCCCGTGCGCTGCGGGTCTGGGGGTCTCCTACCCTGGAGGGGTGAGTGCGCGCCGGTCTTCCACAGGCCCCGAGCTGATGCTGCCGGGGCTCCGCGAGGTGTACGCCGCCTACGTCCGGGAGGCGGACGCCCTGCCGGCGCTGCCCGGCCCGCTGCAGGCGGAGGTGTGGGCGTCGGCGCAGCTCGGCGCGCTGGAGGCGGCGGCCCCGCACGAACAGGGGAGGCTCGCCGCGCTCGGCGACCTGATCGGCTGCCTGCGCGCGGCGGCGACCCCGGGCGCGCGGGCGTTCCTGCGGGCGATCGCCGCGATCGGGCCGGTGAAGGGTCGTGCGGCGGCGGGGCGCGCGGCCGACGCGCTCGGCGACGTCCCGGCGGCGTCCTTCGAGGGGGCGCTCGGGCGGGTCGTGCCGGGCCAGGCGTGGCTGATCCAGGAGGGGCCGCTGGACGGCGACCGCCTGGTCTGCGAGTTCCGCTACGCGGGCGCCGGCACCGCCGGGATGCACGCCCTCGCCGTCCGGCTGACCTACGGCGGCGCCCCGTCCGAGGTCGTGATCGTCGGGGACGTCGCGGCGCTGATGACGGCGGCGCGGCAGGCGATGCAGGCCGAGCTGTGCGTCGTCCAGCCCTACGACGCCTCGGCCGTAGGGGCGCGGCTCCGCACCGCGCTCAACGGCGCGGTTCCCGGGGGGCGCGGGGGGTCGTCCCCCCACGGGGAGCACGGCGCGGAGCCCCTCCCGGAGGCGTGCTACCCGGCGCTGCCGCTGGCCCGGCACCGCGCCGCGCTCCTCTAGCGGCTAGCGGCCCATCGCGCGGTAGCGGCGGACCGACAGCGGGACGAACACCGCCGCGATCACCAGCGGCCACCCGACGGCCATCAGCAGGCTGTGCTGCGCCGCCCACGAATCGCCGGTGACGGGTGAGCCGAACAGCTCGCGGCACGCCGTGACCGTCGCCGACATCGGGTTCCATTCGGCGATGGCGCCGAGCCAGCCGGGCATCGTGCTCGGCGCGACGAGCGCGCTGGACAGGAACCCGATCGGCCACACCAGGATCTGCACGGCCGCCACCGATTCGGGCCCCTTGGCCATCAGCCCGAGGTAGACGCCCATCCAGATGAGCGCGAACCGCAGGAGCAGCAGGAGCCCGAACCCGGCGAGGGCCCCGGCGGCGCCGTCCTCGACGCGCCAGCCGATCAGCACGCCGCAGGCCGCCATCACCGCCAGCCCGGCCACCGAGTGGATCATGTCGGCGGTGACCCGCCCGACGACCACGGCGGACGGCGACATCGGCATCGTGCGGAACCGGTCGGTCACGCCCTTGGCCGCGTCGCCCGCGACGCGCACGAACGTCTCCTCGACGCCGAACGCCATCGTCAGCGCGAACATGCCGGGGACGATGAACGCCCGGTAGCCGCCCCCGCCGGGGACGTCCATCTGGCCGCCGAACAGGTAGCCCATCATCAGCACGACCATCACGGGGAACAGCAGCCCCAGGGCGATCTGGCCGGGCTGCCGCACCCAGTGCGCGAGGGCCCGGCCGGTCAGCGTCCGCCCGTCGGCGACCGCCCAGCGGAGCGCCTGGACGCTCATGAGGGCACCTCCTCCTTCTTCTTCTTCTCGGTGAGGTGCAGGAACACCTCGTCCAGCGTGGGTCTGCGCAGGCCGATGTCGGCGACCTTGAGGCCCGCCTCGTCCAGGGCGCGGACGGTCTCGGTCAGGGCGGCGGCCCGCTCGGCCACCGGCGCCCCGACGCGCAGGGCGTCGGCGTCCACGTCGACCTCCCCGGCCGCGACCCGGCCGACGATCCGGGCGGCGCCGGCGAGGGCGGCGGGATCGTCCACCACGACCTCGATCCGGTCCCCGCCGAGCCGCTCCTTCAGCTGGTCGGGGGTGCCCTCGGCGATGACGCGGCCGCGGTCGACCACCGAGACGCCCGCCGCGAGCCGGTCGGCCTCCTCCAGGTACTGGGTGGTCAGCAGGACGGTCGTGCCGCCGGCCACCAGCGCGCGGACCGCGTCCCAGACCTCGCCCCGGCTGCGCGGGTCGAGGCCGGTGGTCGGCTCGTCCAGGAACAGCACCGGCGGCGCGAGGATCATCGACGCGGCCAGGTCGAGCCGCCGCCGCATCCCGCCGGAGTACTCCCCCGCGGCCCGGTCCGCCGCGTCGGTGAGGGCGAAGCGCTCCAGCAGCTCGTCCGCCCGCCGCCGCGCCTCCCGGGCGCCGAGGTGGTAGAGGCGGCCGAACATGACGAGGTTCTGCCGCCCGCCGAGGATCTCGTCGACCGCCGCGTGCTGCCCGACGAGCCCGATGCTCCGCCGCACCCGCGCCGCCTCGCGGACGACGTCGTGCCCCGCGACGCGGGCGGTGCCGCCGTCCGGCCTGGCCAGCGTGGTCAGGACCCGGACGGCGGTGGTCTTGCCGGCGCCGTTCGGGCCGAGCAGCCCGTGCACGGTGCCGGCGGGCACGCGCAGGTCGAGCCCGGCGAGGGCCTCGGTGCCGCCGTAGCGCTTGCGCAGCCCCTCGGCGACGACCGCCGGCCGTGGTTCGGTCATGCGCCCTCCAAACTATGTACGTCGTACGGATTTTCCATCGCGGGCACTATAACGTACGTCGTACAGAGTTTCATCCCTGAGAGGATCGGGCGGTGACCGAGTACAGCGGGAGCGGTGACCCGAAGCGCAGCCTGGAGCTGCTGTGGGGCGTCCAGGAGCGGCCGAAGCGGGGGCCGAAGCCGCGGCTGACCGCCGAGGAGATCGTCCGCGCCGCGATCGCGCTGGCCGACGCCGAGGGCCTGGACGGGCTGTCCATGCGCAGCATCGCCGACGGGCTCGGCGTCTCGCCGATGTCGATCTACACCTACGTCCCCGGCAAGGCCGAGCTGATCGATGTCATGGTCGACCGCGCCTTCGGCGAGCTGACCCCGCCCGGCGACGCGGACTGGCGGGCGCGGCTGGAGCACATCGCGCGCGACAACTGGGCCCTGTTCCACCGGCACCCGTGGCTGCTGCAGATCACCATGGCGCGCCCGCCGATGGGCCCGAGCACGCTCGGCAAGTACGAGTACGAGCTGCGCGCCGTGGACGGCCTCGGCCTCACCGACCTGGAGATGGACTCGGTCGTCGCGCTCGTCACCGGCTTCGCCGAGAGCGCCGCCCGCGTCTCGGTCAACGCCGCCGAGGCCGAGCGCCGCACCGGCGTGAGCGACGAGCAGTGGTGGGAGTCGGTCGCCCCCCTGCTCGGCACGCTCGTGGACGAGGCCGACTACCCGCTCGGGACGCGGGTCGGGACCGCCGCCGGGCAGGAGTACGGCGCCCCCGCCGCGCCGAGCCGCGCGTTCGAGTTCGGCCTCGCCCGCGTCCTGGACGGCATCGAGGTCCTGATCAGCTCCCGCTAGCCCGCTTGGTCCGCTTCGTCGGGACGGCCGTGGCGGGATCCTCCGGCCAGGGGTGCCTGGGGTAGCGTCCGCGCAGCTCGGCCCGCACCGCCTTGTAGCCCTCCCGCCAGAACGAGGCCAGGTCGGCGGTGACGGCGGCGGGACGCCCCGCCGGGGACAGCAGATGCACCACCAGCGGCACCCGGCCGCCCGCGAGCGGGGGCGCGGCCTCCCACCCGAACAGCTCCTGCAGCTTCACCGCGAGGACGGGCCGCTCCCCCGAGTAGTCGACCCGGATCCGCGACCCGGACGGGACCTCGACCCGCTCGGGCGCGTACTCGTCCAGCCGCTCGGCCTGCTCCCAGGGCAGCAGCCCGCGCAGCATCCCCGCCACGTCCACCTTCGCGAGGTCGGCGCGCCGCCGCGCGCCCGCCAGCCACTCCGGAACCCGCTCCAGCAGCGCCGCGTCGTCGACGGCCGGCCACGGCTCGCCGAGCGCGCCGCACAGGAACGCCAGCCGGCGCCGCAGCGCGACCGCGCCGGGCGTCCAGGCGAGCAGGCCCAGCCCCTCGGCGCGCACCCCGTCCAGCAGCGCGGCCCGCACGAGCTCCGGGTCGGGATCGCGCAGCGGGCGGGCGCCCAGCTCGATCGCGCCGAGCCGCTCGACCCGGCGCGCCACCACGTCCCCGTCCCGCCAGGCGACCTCCTCGGCCGTCTCCAGCAGCGGCGCCGCCGCGGCCCGCGCCACGTCCTCGTCGATCACCACGGCCTGCCGCACCCGCGCCGACGCCGACCCGGCCGGACGGTCCGCCGCCGCGACCGCCAGCCACCCGGGCCGCGCCCCGGCCAGCGCCGACCCGTCCGCGAGCACCGCCCCCGTCCCCGACGCCATCAGGTACCCGCTCCCCCGCCGGGCCCGCGCCACCCGCTCCGGGAACGCCAGCGCCACCACCAGCCCCGCCACACGGTCGTCCCCCCGCCCGCCCGCACCACCCG
The DNA here is from genome assembly GCF_040643275.1 of Spirillospora sp. NPDC047418. Lineage (NCBI taxonomy): Bacteria > Bacillati > Actinomycetota > Actinomycetes > Streptosporangiales > Thermomonosporaceae > Spirillospora > Spirillospora sp. NPDC047418. Next base: position 3,159 of record NZ_JBEYTW010000021.1, on the reverse strand, counting down.
CCGGGCGGGCGGCGGCGGGCGGGGCGGCCAGGGACCTGCGGAGGCGGGCGGCCTCGTCGCGCCAGCGCGCGGCGTGGGCGTCGGCGGGGCGGTTCTGGCGGCGGAGGGCGCGCCAGGTGGCGGTCAGGTCGTCGCCGGCGGCGCGGGGCGGGGGCTCCGACACCAGCGCGACGACCTCGGCCGCCGCGCGGGCGCCCACCTCGGCGGCGCCGTCGAGCAGGGCGCGCGCGAGCCGGGGGTGCAGGCCGATGCCGGCCAGCCGGCGGCCCCGGCCGGTGACCCGGCCGTCCGCGACGGCGCCGAGGGCGCGCAGGGTGGCGCGGGCGGCGTCCAGCGCGGCGGGCGGGGGCGGGTCGGGCAGGGCGAGGCCGGTCGCGCCGGGGTCGCCCCAGCAGGCCGCCTGGAGGGCGAAGCCGGTCAGGTCGGCCAGCTCGATCTCGGGGCGGGGACGGGCGGGGAGGCGGTCGTGCTCGGCCTGCGTCCAGCAGCGGTAGACGGTGCCGGGCGCCTCGCGCCCGGCGCGCCCGGCGCGCTGCTCGGCGGTGGCGCGGGACGCGCGGACGGTGGTGAGCGACCCCAGCCCGCGGGCGTGGTCGGTGCGCGGCTCGCGGGCGAGGCCGCAGTCCACGACCGCGCGGACGCCCGGCACGGTGAGGCTCGACTCGGCGACCGACGTGGCGAGGACGATCCGGCGGCGGGAGGACGGCGCGAGCACCTCGTCCTGCACGGCGCGGGGCGCCTGGCCGTGGATCTGCAGGACGTCGGCGGGCAGGCCAGCGAGCATCCCGGCGACGCGAGAGATCTCGCCGACGCCCGGCAGGAAGCACAGGACGTCGCCGTCGCGTTCGGCCACCGCGCGGCGCACGGTCGCCGCGACGTGCGCGAGGAACGCCGGGTCGACGCGCAGGCCGTGCGGCGGCGGGACGGGACGGTCCGGCGGCGCCCAGACCGTCTCCACCGGGTGCAGCGCCGCCGCGGTCTCCACGACGGGCGCGTCCCCGAGGAGGCGGGCCCACGGGCCGGTGTCGGCGGTCGCCGACGCCGCGACGAGGCGCAGGTCCGGGCGGAGCGCGGCGCGGACGTCCAGCAGGAACGCCAGCGCGGTGTCGGCGTCCAGGTGCCGCTCGTGGCATTCGTCCAGGATCACCGTGCCGACGTCCGCCAGTTCCGGGTCGGACTGCAGGCGCTGCAGGACGACCCCGGTGGTCACGACGTCCACGCGGGTGCCGGGGCGGTTCTCTCCCCGGACGGTGACACCGACCCGCCCCCCGACGCGCTCGCCGAGCAGCCAGGCCATGCGGCGGGCCGCGGCGCGGGCGGCGAGGCGGCGGGGCTCCAGCACGAGGACCTTCCCGGCGGCGGGCGGGCCGCCGAGGGCCAGCCCGGCGAGGGCGAGCGGCACGAGCGTGGTCTTGCCGGTGCCGGGCGGCGCCGCCAGCACCGCCGCGCCGCCGCTCCCGCCGTCCGCGCCGCCGCCGGCCAGGGCCGCGCGCAGTGCGGGGACGGCGCTGCGGACGGGCAGGTTCTCGGCGGCGCTGAGGTGCATCGCCCCAGTCTGCCGCGCCCGCCCGCCGCGACGGAAATCCATTGCACTGAAAAAGGCTTCGAATGTTGCCGTGGAAGTTGCATCGAGCCTTTCATTCGGCGTTCCCGTTTCATCCCGGAACAGCCTACGCCAATCCCGGCGAAAGACCAGGTGAGCAATGATTTCAAGCCCAGGAAGTGACCTGGGAGTTTGATTTAAGTCACCCTTGCAACTGTAGCGGCAATGCCTTGGGTATCCCCATAATGATGGCGTCATCGCAGGTGCTGGGAGGTTCGGCATGTTCGGCAGCTCCATCTACCTCAGGGACAGGGCCGCGTTCACCGGCGGTTCGCCTCAGGCGGTGTACGAGGAGCTCTGGCAGCGTGGCCGAAAAGGGAGATTGCGGACCCGCATATTTCTCACGACGGCGACGGTCATACTGTGCGGGCTGCTCGTCAACGCCGTTTTCGGAATCATGATGGGCATTCTGGTGGCGGCGGCGGACGTGTTCGTCCATTGGCGCGTCTACCACTCGACCCGGGTGTGGCGGCTCGGGCTGCGCGGCGAGCAGCGCACGAACCGGCTGCTGCGCCACACGCTGGAGCGGCGCGGGCACCGGGTGCTGTACGCGCGGACGGTCCCCGGCCACGGCATCGCCGACGAGATCGTGATCGGGCCCGGCGGGGTGTGGCTCGTCCACAACGAGGCGTGGCCCCCGGACGCGGAGATCTCCCACCACGGCGGCAGGCTGTTCATCGACGGCCGCACCCAGTCCAAGCTGGTGGGGGCGCTGACCGCGCGGGCCGAGGCCGCCGCGCTGGCGATCTCCGGCGTCGCCGAGGTGCCGGTGCGGGTGACGCCCGTGCTGGCGGTGCACGGCGGTGAACTCGTCCGCACCCCGTTCGCCGCCGACGGCATCGTCTTCGCGCCGCCGCTGAAGCTGATCCGCTGGATGCGCCGCAACCCCACCGCCGACCTGTCGCCGGACGAGGTCGAGGCGGTCACGCGGGCCGCCGTGCACGCCCTCCCGATCGGCGGCCGATCGCTGTCCGCGGCCGCATGACCGGGGACGGCACCACCATGAGACACCTGTGGCCGGAGGGCTCACGCACCGCCGCTCACAGGGCGCCCACCGCCCGCCGCGCTCCCGCCGGCCGCGCGGGCGGTGCGGCGCAGCCACAGCAGTCCCACGACCGGCAGCACCAGCGGGACGAAGCCGTAGCCGCGCCCGAACATGGACCAGACGGTCTCGTCGGGGAACGCCGCGGAGTCGGCGACGCTGAGCGCGCCCACGACCAGCACCCCCGCCAGTTCGGTGGAGCAGGCGGCGACCGCGACCCGGAACGAGGTCCGGCCGCCGCGCGCCAGCGCGACCGTCGCCAGGACGTAGACGGCCGCGGCGAACGCCGACAGGACGTAGGCGAGCGGCGCCTCGGAGTACTGGGTGGCGATCTGCACCGCCGCCCGCGCACCGGCCGCGAGCGCGAAGATCGCGTAGACGGCGACCAGCAGCCGTCCCGGCCCGGCGGCGGTGCCGGGGCGGGTCCCGCCGCCCGTGCGGACGCCGGCGGGGCGGCCGGGGCCCGCCGCCCCAGCGGGCCCCGGCGCCGGGGGCCACGACCGAGCCCGGGACG